>DAOVQA010000021.1:0-11555 GCA_030628925.1 Candidatus Bathyarchaeota archaeon
TGATTGTTTCGCCTTTAATCTAACCCGTTTTCTGTATGCAAATGGTAGTTTGACCAAGTGAGTGGTTGCTTTCCAGCTACGTGGTTGCAGGCATGGAAAAACGTGTCCATATTCACAAAAGGTGGTAACAAAGAAAATTAGATAGAGGAACGCCTGAAAAATGATGTATAAAAATGGAGAATTTGAGGTTTTATGCCATTCCGCATTTCTTGAGCAGGCGTTGCCATCTTTCATCTGTTGTTCGTTGTATTTCTTCGAGTACTTTTTCGAATTGTGGAGTAAACAAGTGTCTGAAGCGTCTTTGCATTTTCAGGTATTCCCTCATAGGTTTCTTTTTCTCCGGTTTCAAGGCTATGACTTTACTTGCTGCTGACAACTGATATTCGCCATTTATTGCTTCCCATAACGGAAATAGGCATGTTTCCACAGCTAAACGTGAAATTTCGATAGATTTGCTTGTATCATATCGCCATCCTCTTGGACAAGGTGCAAATGCATGCAGAAATGCTGGTCCATTCACCTCTATGCCTCTTCTAGCCTTTGTTATCAGATCTTTCCAATAATGAGGCGATGCCGTCGCTACATATGGCATGTCATGTGCAACCATGATGTTTGCAATCGGCTTTTTATACTGAACTTTTCCCGGTATGACCTTTCCAGCTGGTGAAGTGGTTGTGGATGCTCCATGGGGTGTTCCTCCGCTTCGCTGTATGCCTGTGTTCATGTAGGCTTCGTTATCATAAAGCACGTACAGAAAATCATGTCCCCTTTCAACCGCCCCTGACAAGGATTGAATGCCTATGTCAAAGGTGCCTCCATCCCCAGCGAAAGCGATAACATCTATCTGTTCCTTCTTAAGCCTTCCTTTCTTTTTCAATATCTTAATTGTTGCTTCAATTCCTGAGGCGTTCGCACCTGCATTTTCAAAAGCTGTGTGTATCCACGGTATAGCCCAAGACGTGTAAGGATAAATTGATGAGACAACTTCCATACATCCAGTAACGCTTGTCACTATTGTGGGTCCTCTTACAGCCTTTAAAACAAGTCTTAATACTGTTGCTGGCGCGCATCCCGCACATGCTCTGTGACCAGACATGAAAAGATCTGGTTTCTGGGCTATGTCTTTTGCCGTAAACTTCCATTCAGAAAACATTTCATTTTCCTCCATTATCCCCTCAACCCAACATATCGTATCAGTTCTCCAGACTCTTGAGTTTGCAGTATCCTTTGCAGATCTTCAAATATCCTGCGTATTTGACTTGGACTTGTGTCTCTTCCACCCAGTCCATAAATGTAGTTCACCAAGTACGGATGTGTAGATGCATCATAAAATACATGACGGACTTCATGGAACACTGGTCCTCCATGTCCTCCGAAACTCATGCTTCTATCCATAACTGCCACAGCTTTCACGTTTTTAAGTGCTCTAACAATTCCCTCGACTGGCAAAGGTCTAAAAGTGCGGATTCTAAGCAAGCCAACTCTAACTCCTTCTGCCCTAAGCTCATCCACAACAGTCTTAACTGTTCCAGCAGTGGAGCCTAAGCATATGATGGATATTTCAGCATCATCAAGACGATATGACTCAAGCATTCCATCTCCATAGCGTCTCCCGCTCATCCGAGCATATTCCTCATGCACTTGCTGAATGATTTTCGGCGTGTTTTTCATAGCTTCTTCCTGTTGCCGTTTGAACTCAAAATAGTAGTCCTGCAAGGCTATAGGCCCCATGCTCATGGGGTTTTCTGTGTCAAGCTTGAACGGCACATTTTTTCCTTCATGCGTTGTTACTAACGGAATTGGGCGGACTCCCACAAACTTTTTGACGATGTCATCTGGAAGCACCTGTACATTCTCCAACGTGTGGCTTAGGGTGAAGCCATCCAAACAGACCATGACTGGCAAAAGAATATCCGGGTTTTCAGCAATTCGAAAAGCTTGAATTACAGAGTCGTATGCTTCCTGCGAGTTTTCAGCATACATTTGTATCCAGCCGCTGTCACGTTCACCCATGCTGTCTGAATGGTCGCAGTGAATGTTCAGTGGTGCAGACAAAGCCCTGTTAGCAATAACCATAACTACTGGTGTACGACACCCAGAAGCTACGTAAAGCATTTCGTGCATTAGAGCTAAGCCTGGGGCTGCTGTAGCTGTGAATGTTCTTGCTCCTGTGGCTGAAGCTGTTATGCATGATGTCATAGCGCTGTGTTCGGATTCTACACAGATGAATTCTGTGTCGACTTCGCCGTTGGCTACGTATTCGCTGAATCTTTCCACAATTATCGTCTGTGGAGTTACGGGATAAGCTGCCACAACATCAACATCTGATTGCTTCGCGGCAAAAGCAACAGCTTCATCTCCGTTTAAAGCCACCACTTTTTGTTTAACAACATTTTCCACTTCAACACACCTCTACTAAAGTTTCATCTCTATTGCTTTTGTTGGACATTCATTGGCACATATTCCGCATCCCTTGCAGAAATTATAGTCAAATTCAATATCTTCTTTTTCAGGATTCCAGTGGATTGCTCCGTCCGGACAGAAAATCACGCATAACGTACATCGCGTGCACTTCTCTACGTCTCTCACAGGTTTGTAGGTTTTCCAGTCCCCAGTTAAATATTCCGTGCTTGGTTTCCAACATACACCAGCTAGCGGAATTTCTTTCCAACTTCTTTTTTGACTTGTCACTCAAAATTTACCTCCTCATAAGCTTCTTTTATTACAGCCACGTTCTTTTCAGCAACATCCTGCCTGAAACGTTCTCTCACAACCCTTTCAATGCTCTCTAAATTGACTATTCCTGTCGCGCGAGCGACACCACCAAGCATAGCCGTGCTTGTGATAGGCCTTCCCAGAATTTTCATAGCGATTTCCGTTGCTTGCACAGTCAGAACTTTTCCTTTGTCCGTACTAAGCGTTTTTCTCATGTCAGCAGGAGTTTCTTTCGAGTTAACTATGATTGTTCCCTCTTCATTCAATCCCTTAGTAACTGGAACCGTTCTCAGTAATGTCTGGTCTAAGACAGCTACCACATCAGGATTATAAACTGCACAGTGTATCTGAATTGGCTTACCACTTACTCTTGTAAAGGCAGCTACTGGCGCACCCATACGTTCTGGACCGAACTCCGGAAAAGATTGAATGTATTTTCCTTCATGGATTGCTGCTCTCGCCAGCAATTCGCTGGCAGTCCATGCTCCCTGCCCGCCTCTACCATGCCATCTAACCTCAAAGACTTTTTCCAACGCATTTGCTCTCCATTAACCTTTCAACGTAATTGGGAAATCTAGCATATACACTTTTCTAAGCAAAAGGAGAAAACGAAATGGCGATAGCCCTGAAAACGCAATGAAAACTTCCGATTTTTCTTTCTGTAAGTGTCCCGAAATTTTCTGATTCAAGGTTCAGCAACTATACTTCTCCTTCAGTATTGAAGAATATCTAACGCGCGCTAGACAGTGCAGTTTACGATGAAAAGCCATGAATCAAAACACCAGAAAATCATAAAATGTAATCAAAAAAGGGGGCCATAAAACTAGGTTTTTGATAAGCTACACTGCTTTTTTTGGCAGTAGTTTCATTTTTGAATTTACGGACGGTGATAATGAGTTGGTTGTTTCACTGCGTTGCCGGTTCTTTCCATTTCTCTATGAGTAGCTTGTCATCTCCACCAGGCTTGAAACTTACTTTTACAAGTATGGAATCTGAGCCTTTAAATGGAAACATGCTGTCTTCAGCCAAGTACACCGGCAGATAAATCAAGTACTTACCATCTGTCCTTCTGAACAAACGTCCTCTACCTTCACTAACCATTTTGCTACACCTTAATTAAATTTTGACTTAATAGCTACGTTAGTAAAGGGAGTATCTATATAAATCTTACTCTCATTTCTCTCACAAAACTGTGATTATTGATTCACATAAGATATCTCAGTCATGGTACAATATTCACACTATCATGCGGATTTAACATTCTGCTTAGAACAGATGCGTATCAACTGCAAGAAGAGGTTCCTTAATACTAAGTCAACTAAGAAATGTAAGAGCACACCTGACAAACACACTCTTCATCTCCTTCATACAATGCTTTTCCAGTTTATCTCCCCCATAATCAAAACGAATAATAAACTCAGGCTGCCAGTAAGCTATCAAATAACTAAACTTAAATATCACTGAAAAACTCACAACTCATAACGCATCAGTCAGAGCCGCCGTAGCTCAGCTAGGTAGAGCAGCTGGCTGTTAACCAGTCGGTCGTAGGTTCGAGTCCTACCGGCGGCGCCATTTTAGCTTATTTTCAAAAAATGCTTCCTTTTTGTGTTCATTTGTGCAAATTAAATGTTTCTTGGCGTTTTTCACTCCCTGTCGTCTGATCCGACTTCAAATATTGGCCAGGGCGCTTTTTCTTTTCGTGAATTAGGCATTTTTTTGGGTTATCTTCATAAGATAAGGCGTTTAGCCCGTGATTTGTTTTTCGTTTTTCTTGGGATTTTCGTATAAGTTGAATTTGCAACTGAAGATACAGATTAATAGGAAAAGGGAGAAGTTTAGTGCGACAGACAATGTACTTGCTTCGAGTTGCTCCCAGTTCATGCATACAAGAAACGATAGGTTTAAATATTGAATGTGCGTTATATCTAACATGGTGTTAGATATGTATAACATAATGTTGGAATCGAATAACAGAGATGAATCACAATGAGAGGCCGATATGAGTTACTAGCCTTGGGAGTGTCAGTGTGTTTGATAGGAGCCCTTATGATGGTAGTAGGAGAATCGATCTTGGGAGAGAACCATACTGGCATTGCAACTGTGATAGGAATAGTCGGAATAGGCCTAATAGCTAGATCATCAAAAGGGTGGTAGGGTGACTTTCTAATGTGGCCAGTTGTAAGCATTGGGATAGCGGCTATAATTGTTTTGCTTGGTATTTTGCTAGTGTGGAAAATATACAAAGATAGGAAGTCGGGCTTTCCAATGCGAGATGAACGGACTTCAAAGATTACTGGACGGGCAGCAACATATGCTTTGAATATAGGCTCATATTTCATCCTAGCATTTCTGTTTATCCTTATCATTGGAAAGGAATTCTATGGTTTGCCTGAGATTGATGCTGGCTATCCGTTAATAATGTCACTCTTAGTATTCAATCTGACATACCTTGGATTACGCTGGTACTTCAACAGGAAAAGTGATTTCTAGTGACTTTCAAAACTAGAATCAAGGAACTAAGGGCAAGATATGACCTAACACAGGACGACCTAGCGAGAAAGGTTGGTGTAAGAAGAGAAACTATACTCTACCTCGAGAAAGGAAAATACAACCCCTCGTTGAAACTAGCTCATGACATAGCCAAAGTTCTGAAAACAACAATAGATGACCTATTTATTTTCAAAAACGAAGAAGAGACCATTACCTAAGTCTAGAGTTATCTTCCATAGATGAGAACAATCTATAATGTAGAGAAAAGGCAAGAATAGAACGCGACAAGTGAGCATTACTTCGATCTTTGGGTGAAGTGATTTATGGCAATTAGGATGCGAGATTATCATTGGGAGAAAGACTTTGAGTCCTGCCGAAGATTTCTTACAGACATATTCAGCATAAGGAAAGCCTACACAAACTGGATACCATCAGAGTTAGAGAATCTTAAATTCGGTCCAGGCGGAACAGAATACAAGGACGAGGAGGACGAATATCTAAAGATCTGGGAGGCATTCGATGAAACTCAACAGATCGCGTTGAGGATTATAGCAGTATCTTACATAAAGCCCTCCGGAAAATGTTGGCTCTCTGTTCACCCCAACTATACATCTGTTGCTAGAGAGATAGTGTTGTGGATGCAAAATCGAGTGAAAGAAATGAAGGGAGATAAAGGCGAAGAAGTTAACATGAACTTCGTTGTCGATGACGATGATGAGGACTTCATTCTGCTATTATCAGATTTGGGATTTCAGAAAGGCGAGATTGAAGGGGATAAACAAGTACGACCCATAGATTCGCCAGTTCCAACATACAATCTACCTGAGGAGTACACAATACGAAATGCGGTTATTGCGAAGGATTTCATGAAATATCGTGAGGTTCAGATGGCTGTCTTCCCCCACATTGTGAGCATGTCTAAGAAGCTGCTTCAATTATACAGAACCGCTTCCTTTTACCAAGAAGATCTTGACATTGTTGCCGTGGATCCAGATGGTATATTTGCGGCATTTTGCACGGCTAGAATTGATTCTCTGAGCAAAATTGCAGAACTTGAACCAGTTGGAACACATCCTGACCATAGAAAGCTGGGATCAGCAAGGGCCGTGATTTGCGAGAGCCTTAAGCGTCTAGAAAAGTATAAACCACCTGCAGTCGTCATTTTAGGGGCGGCTCCAACTGATGGGGCTAGGCGGCTATACAAGTCCGTGGGGTTTGTGAACAAAGGAACGCGACATTACTGGTTTCAGATGGTTTGAGGAGTGCAACCAGGATTCCTTGCCGCAATTTCACAATGCATGCATGCTTGATCACTAACAAAAAGGTTCTATCATAGTTCACGAAAAATGGGATTTTGCGGGTGACATCTCCACTGGTCGCTGGTTCGAGTCCTACCGGCGGCGCTTTTGACATTATTTTCGTAAACCCGCGACTCATGTTAGTACGCGTTAACACAGACATTTCCACTATACTTTGCACCCTCCTTCCTCTTTCTGCAATTTCGTCGACTCTGAATCTGCAACATCAACAATCAGCCAGTATCTAAGATTGGCTCTACTCAGAAATTGTTGAAATCAAGCTAGTAAGGTTTAAATAAAGTATGGTTTATTTCCGTAGTTAGCTTTAACGTTAATGGTTGGCGATAAATGTCAAGAGAATTCCGTCATATACTGCGAATAACCGGCACAGATGTAGGTGGTGCCCTAAAGATGCAGTATGCTCTAAAGAGGATTAAAGGAGTAAATTTGAGCCTTGCAAACGCAATTTTGAAAAAGGCTGAAATAGACTTGGATAAAAGGGCGGGTTTTCTGACAGAAGCAGAGGTTGAAAGAATAGAACAAATAATAGAGGATCCACCGAAATTTGGGATACCGAGCTGGCTTCTGAACAGAAGAAAAGATTTGGAGACTGGTAAAGATTTACACTTTATTAGAGCAGATCTTGATTTGAGAACCAAGATGGACATCAAACAGATGAAGGAGCTAAAGTCGTGGCGGGGGTATCGTCATGCCTACGGATTAAAGGTGCGTGGACAAAGAACAAGAACCACTGGAAGAAAAGGGAAAGCTGTTGGAGTGAAAGTGAAGAAGAGGAAGATGTAATCTTATGGGTGATCCTAAAAAGCAGAGAAAGAAATATGAAACTCCACGTTTTCCATGGCGGACAGCCGTTTTGCAAGAAGAGCTTGGACTTGTGGGCCAGTATGGTTTACGGAATAAGCGTGAATTATGGCGGCATAAAACTATGCTGTCAAAGTTCAGGGGGATAGCCCGTTCCCTTATGGGTGAGACACCTGAAGAGCGCAAGAAAATGGAGAAGGAGCTTCTTACGCGCTTGAAAAAACTTGGCATAGTACATGAAGAAGCAGTTCTTGACGACATCTTGGATTCAACAATTGAAGATATCCTCGAACGAAGATTTCAAACAGTTGTTTTCCGGAAAAATCTAGCCAAGTCAATATACCAAGCCCGTCAACTGGTAACTCATGGGCACATAGCCATAGGAAACCAACGTGTAACTGTTCCAAGCTATCTAGTGACAAGGAAAGAAGAAAACCAGATAACATATACGCCTCACAGTCCCATCGCAAATTCACGTCACCCTCTACGTGAAAAAATAACAGTTGTTGCACCGATGGAAAAAGAAACAGAGGAGACTTAGCTCAAGGAGGAATATGATGAGCAGCAGTGGAAGTTCAAGTAAGAAAGCTGAGAGGTGGGGCGTCGTACATATTTACAGTTCCTACAACAACACAATAGTTCATATAACCGATATTTCAGGCGCAGAAACCATAGCAAGAACATCTGGCGGGATGTTTGTAAAGGCAGATAGAATGCAGTCTTCAACATATGCAGCTATGCGAGCAGCCTCTGCAGCAGCAGGGATCGCCAGGGATAAGGGAATAGAAGCAATACACATCAAGGTGAGAGCTCCAGGAGGCACTGGACCGAGAACTCCAGGCGCTGGTGCACAAGCAGCCATAAGAGCGCTGGCAAGATCAGGATTCCGCATAGGGCGCATAGAAGAGGTTACACCTGTCCCCCATGATGGAACACGAAGACCAGGTGGCAGAAGAGGAAGAAGAGTCTAGTCCAACTTGTTCAATTTTCACTTTCACTCTTTAATAGAAAAGTTGAAATAATGCACCAATGTTCTATTGAACGACATAGCATTTACCATAGGCTATCTTGGAGTGTCCAAGTAAATGGAAATAGAAACAATTGAAAAGGATGACATGCGTCTGCGTTTACTTATTCGGGGAACCGATGTTCCATTTATCAATGCCTTGAGAAGGATTATACTTGCGGAAGTTCCATGCATGGCGATAGATGAAGTTGTGATGATTGAGAACTCATCTATCTTACAGGATGAAATCATAGCTCACAGACTTGGACTCGTCCCCCTCAAAACCGATTTGGACGGTTACAACCTGCCTGAAGAATGCCCATGCAAAAGCGATTTCGGATGTAACCTTTGCCGAGTTTCACTTACGCTTGATACAGAAGCAAAAGAAGGAACGAGAACTGTTTATTCAGGGGAGTTAGTCTCAGAAAACCCAGACATAGTTCCTGTGAGCGATAACATACCTCTCTTAAAACTAGCTAAAGAACAGAACCTGAAGCTTGAAGCATATGCAAGGCTTGGAAAAGGAAAAAATCACGCGAAATGGCAACCAGTTTCACTATGCACATATAAGTATTTCCCACAAATCAACATAGGCAAGCAATGTAATGCATGTGGAAAATGCGTGGAGATTTGTCCAAAGAAAGTGTTGACGAAGGTTGGAGGCAAATTAGAAATTCGCGATTTGATGGCTTGCACTCTATGTCAAGACTGCATGGACGTTTGTCCAATGAAACCGCCAGCCATAGAAGTGAGCTGGAAAGAAGATACGTTTATATTCAACTTGGAATCCACAGGTGTGCTTTCTCCAGAAAGAATAGTGAGGGCAGCAGTCAAAATCCTGAATGAACAATTGAAGGAATTCATAGGCCAAGTCAAGGTGAAGAAAAGTGGCAAAGCCTAAAACAGTAAATCCAGAGCTTATACGGCTCATTCGCTTTCTGAGAAAGAAAAGCAGAGAAAACAAGGTTAAAATTTGGAAAGATGTTGCAGTACGTTTAGCAAAGGCTAGAAGAAAGCGTATAGCTGTTAACGTAAGCCGATTAAACAGGTACACAGAGAAAAAAGAAACAATTGTGGTTCCAGGCAAAGTGGTAGGTGCAGGCAAACTTGATCATTCAGTAACCGTGGCAGCCTTCGCTTTTTCAACAAAGGCAAAAGAAAAAATAAGGGCTGCAAGGGGCAAACCGATATCACTGCTCCAGCTTGTCAAGAAAAATCCGAAAGGCTCAAATGTTAAGATGATCGGGTGAAAAAAATGGAGACAATGAAACAGACAATTACGATAATAGATGCAGATCGCTTAATTCTCGGCAGAATGGCTAGTATAGTTGCTAAACGACTCTTGGAAAACGAAAATATACTGATTGTAAACGCTGAGAAAACTGTTCTTTCAGGTAAAAAGAAAAGCAAAGTGGCAGAAGCAAAAGAGTTTCTTGAAGTAGGACACCCTAAAAAGGGACCGTTTCATTATAGAAGACCGGACAGAATAGTTCGAAAAACTGTGAGGGGCATGCTCCCGTATAAACAGCCTAAGGGCAAACAAGCATATAAACGGCTTAAAGTGTTCATTGGAATACCAGAAGAACTCAAACAGCAGAAAGTGGAAACTCTAGCAAAAGCTCGTGCTGAAAAGCTGAAATGCCCGTTTTTCATGCTTGGCGAACTTGCAAAAGAAATAGGGTGGAACCCTGGTGAATAGTTATGCCAGCTAAGAAGGTTTTGGTTATCAGTGGAAAAAGGAAAACGGCAGTTGCACGGGCCGTTGTTAGGCCTGGAATTGGAAGGATACGCATAAACAGGATACCCTTGGAAATACATGAACCAGAAATTGCACGTGAAAAAATAATGGAACCACTCATGCAAGCTGGAGATGAACTCTGGAAGCAACTGGACATAGACGTAAAAGTTTCAGGCGGTGGATACATGGGACAGGCTGAAGCGTCAAGAATGGTGATAGCGAACGCTTTATTAAAATGGACTAGGAGTTCGCGTCTACGCAGAGTGTTTGTCGCGTATGACAGAACGATGGTTGTTGGAGATCCCAGACGTAAAGAACCTAAAAAATTCGGAGGTCCAGGAGCAAGAGCTCGAGACCAGAAAAGCTACAGATAAAGGAGCTTGATTAAAAGATGATTATACCTGTAAGATGCTTTACATGCGGCAAATTAATTGGAGACAAGTGGGAAATTTTCTCGAGAAGAGTAAAGGCTGGAGAGGAACCTGGCGACGTTTTGGATATTTTAGGTTTTAAAAGATACTGTTGCAGGCGTATGCTATTATCTCATGTGGAGATCATAGATGAAATTCTACGATTTTATGAAGAAACAGAGAAGCGAAGGGAGGCAAGAAACTATTACTATTAAGCAATGGAAGGAGAAAACATGTCTACGGTTATTGAAGATGTAATTGCAAGAAAAGTTTTCAACAACCGTGGGGAAGAAACAATAGAAGTTGATGTTGTAACAACCTCAAGTTTTGGGAGAGCGTCAGCTCCAGCTGGAAAAAGCCGTGGAAAATCTGAAGTGGTTTACTATCCTCAAGGTGAAGTAGATCAAGCAATTAGAAAAGTTGAAGAAGTGATAGCTCCGGAACTAGTCGGGCTGAACGTGGATTTTCAAGAGGAAATTGACAAAACACTGCATGAAATTGACGGTTCTAAAGACTTTAGGGTTTTAGGGGGGAACACAGCTTTTGCTGTTTCACTAGCCAGTGTTGAGGCTGCAGCAAACTCCTATGGTTTACTTCTATTCCATTACTTAGGCGGGTCTATCGTCCGTGATCTTCCATATCCTCTTGGAAATGTGATAAGCGGTGGAAAACATGGTAAAGGCAAAATTCCTGACATACAAGAATTTCTGGTTCTCCCTTACGGCGCTGAATCCTTTTTGGAAGCCGCTCTAGCCAACACTGAAATCCACAGAAGAATTGGCGACATGCTAAAGAAAAAGGACAGGCTCTTTGGTGGTGGAAAAAGCGATGAGGGAGCTTGGATTGCGAACGTCGGAAATCTAGATGCTTTGGAGGTTTTGGCTGAAGCATGCGAAGAAGTGGGAAACGAATTAGGCTTCGAATGTGGTTTAGGCGTTGACGTCGCAGCATCCTCCCTGTGGAATGCCGCAAAGAAACAATATGCCTACCAAAAAGAAGGTAAAAAACGAGATTCAGGAGAACAGTTAGAGTTCATTTGCGAACTGATCAAAAAATACGGTCTCGTATTTGTGGAA
>DAOVQA010000010.1:0-14311 GCA_030628925.1 Candidatus Bathyarchaeota archaeon
ACTGTGGGTTCAGAATCGTTTTATACAAATCTAAACGTGTCGCTGTGGCAAGTGACGCATATGAGGCATCTGTGATTCTGAAGAGGTTAAAGAGGAATGCAGCGGAAAAACGTAGAAGCTAGTTGCCACCATCATGCTTTCATCAAATGTTAACCATAAAATTTAGGGTTAACCAAAAATTTTTTAGGGAAAACCTAACTCTATCTTATAGGCGATGCTCATTGAATTCTGAATCAAGTATAACTCCGAAACAGGGCAAATACCTCACGTTTATGTATAGAAAACAAGTTGAAGAAGGCAAGAAAGCCACAACGACAATCTTATCAAGATGGTTCAGAGTAAACCCGGCAACCGCAACAGAAATTCTTCAAAAACTTGCTGAGAAAAATCTGGTCAAATACGCACGCTACTACGGAGCCAAACTCACAGAAAAAGGGGTTGCTGAAGCTCAAAAGCTACTGAGGAAACATCGAGTTCTAGAAGTCATGTTCGTGAACTTCCTGAAATATGACACGCAAAAGGCATGCCAAGAAGCATCTAAAATAGATCATTATTGTTCTGAAGATTTGATAAACTCGATATGCAGAACTTATAAACATCCAAACAGGTGTCCATGCGACAAGACTATATTTGATAACATAAAGTGCAGGGGACAAGATCAAACCGAGAAGCCTGCATCAAATCAGATTGGTGATTTAGATGGTTGAGTCGTTCTGGGCAGTTGTAGTTAGCCTACTAGCCTGTTTAGTCACTACAATTGGCATATGTACAATAAGAAAATACGAGGAGTGGGGTAAAAAATCCGTAACTTATTTCATGTGTTTTGCATCTGGAGTACTTATATCCGTGTCATTTCTACACGTAATCCCTAAATCCTTTGAAATGAACGTAAACGCACCTATTTTTCTTTTAGCAGGGTATCTATTCCTTCACGTAACTAATCGATTTCTGAGTAGCTACGTGTGTGACAAGCTTGGCAGTGCAAGGGGCAGCTTAGGACCTATAGCTGCCATGGGGATAGGCTTTCACTCCTTTGTAGACGGCATCATCTATTCAGTGACTTTTAGTGTAAGCGTATTCACTGGAACGTTAGCTGCTTTGGGAATGGTGCTCCACGAATTTCCTGAAGGAATAGTCACATTTCTGCTTCTACGGGCAAGTGGTATTGATGAGAAAAAGTCGATGACGTATGCTTTCCTTGCAGCAGCTATATCGACCCCGTTGGGAACATTGCTGTCCTATCCATTAATAGGCAGTTTAAACGAATCAGTCTTAGGATCGTTGCTTGCATTTTCGGCAGGTGCACTGGTCTACGTTGGTGCTACACACCTTCTTCCTCACGCAGAAAAAGAAAGCAAAAAGTACAGTATCCTCGCACTAACTATCGGCATACTAGTTGCAATACTTATAATCACGTTTAATGGTTGAGCTAACAAAGAGTAACAAATCTGTACTTCAAGGTGTAAGTCAGCGAAAATGGAGTTTTGATCGTATGCCAATTTTTGGCTATATATGTATTGGATTGGCGCCTTCTCTTTGAGGATTCGTTTGTTGCTACTGAAGCATCCCCAGTTCTTGCAGCATTTGACATGCTCTACATATTCTTTCAGTCGTTGGTTCACCACATTCGCTACATTCATTTAATTCTCCATTTTCAGCAATCATTTCTATTGCTGGTCTAATTTTCTCTATTGACTTGAAAACTGTGAATTTCGTTCCGGCATGTTTATGTTCCATCACGTTCAGAAAAAGGCGTATGTCATTTCTCATAGCTTCCGAAGCGTACGGACATGGCACATCTTGAACTTCTATTTTCTTGATATAGGCGTAAAGAGCTGTTTCTCTTTCCGGAACTTTGCAGAACGGCTTTATTCTTTGCACAAGTTTCGGATGCACTTTATCTGTAATTGGTTTCTCTCTCGCTATTCTCAATGGATCGCCGTGGAGAATGTTCAAAAGAACCGTTTGTATCTCATCATCCAATGTGTGAGCAGTTGCAACCCTATCCGCCTTGCACTCCCTTGCTGCAATATTCAAAGCCTTCCTCCGTAGAACACCACAGTACGCGCAGGGTGTTAACCCGGTTTTGTCTTTCCTTTTCAGACGCTTTACAATCTCATCTTGTGTGTAACCATAAAGCTCCATGAAAGAAACTGTACTGTGTTCTACACCGAGCTTTTCACAGTTTTCCGCTGCTATTTCTAGGGCCTTGTCACGATACCCCTTAATTCCCTCATCAACAGAAACAGCAACAACCGATGCTTTCGGATAGTTTCGCTCAATCCTAACCAAAACCTGCAGCAAACTTAAGCTGTCCTTTCCTCCTGAGACCGCTACAGCCACCCTGTGATCATGCTCCAGCATATTATACTTCGTAATAGACGCTCTAACTCTGTTCTCAACAGACATGACAAAACATCTTCTGCAGAGTTTCTCTCCGGAGTATGGTCTGGAAAAGAAGGCTTCCCTACGTTTGCAAATGGTGCAGATGACAGTGCCCATTGAACGTTCCCGTCGATCTAGATTGTTTCTGAAAATTACTTAATTAAACCGAATACAATAGTCTTTTGAAAGAGGCAATAATATGGCGAAGAAACTTTGGAAACGTTTGGATTACAGAGAGGTTACTTATGATGCTGAACATTTGGATTTGCTTAAAAGGTTTAGACTTGAGGCCTTACACATAATGGAAGCCTTGGAGATTTTCCGCTTGGAAACTGTTGTGCACGGTAGCATTGCAAGAGGGGATGTTACTCAAAAGAGCGACATAGATATTTTCATACCTTTTCAAATTTCTTCTTTCATAGTTGAAACAGCGTTGGAAAAAGCTAGTATACTGGTGAACAGGCGTTTGGTTGTTCAGGCTACACCAACCTATGCTATGAAGGCGTACATCGAACTGTGTGAAAATAAAAGCATTTCATTTCCTTTAATGAAGATGCGTAAGGTTGAAAGGGAGTTTTACAAGTTTGGCGGTGAAGTTTCGGTGAAAAATTTAATGGATGATCTGCGGGTTTCTGGAGTTGATAAACGGTTGATGTTGATCGAGCCGATGAGGAATGGACATAGAGAAAGCGTTATTGTTGGACGTGAGGATTATGTTGCCAAACTGCTTGGAATATCTGTTGAAACAGTTTTTGATCGTGTCCACGCTCTTTCAAGAAGGAACGAGGTTGGTAGAACCGGGGTTTTCATAGAGAAGGAACTATCTTTCGATGAAACGTTTGAGATGCTTTTGAAAAAACTTGCGGATCAAAATCCAGCGGTTCGCAGGCGACTGTCAAGCTTGTCTTGAAGCTTTTCCTCAATTCTCTGATGAATAATAAATAACTTCTTTTTCTTCCAGTATTCCTTGAAGCTTGTTTACAGCATCATAGACGTCTTGCTCTTTTTTTGCGCCTACACATACTAGTTTTCCCGCTGAGAATATAAGAAACACTACTTTTGGGTCATCCATTCTGTAGACCGCGCCTGGAAACTGCTCAGGTTCATACATCACTCTTTTGAGCTTGTAAACAACGTTTTCCAAGTCGATTTCTCCACCTAACACAGCGGAGGCAACGATGTTTTGAATGTGAATAACAGGCTTACTTGCGACGGATAGTATTCCTTGTTTTATCAGTTTCCTCGTCACCTTGTTTACTGCCTGCCTTGCTAGTTTCTCTGACTTCGCGCCTGTACAAACCATTTTGCCAGTTTTAAAGATCAAAGTGGCTGTTTTCGGTTTTTTCAGTCGAAAAACGAGTCCTGGAAAAACTTTTGGACGGTACTCTACGTGTGGAAACCTTTCAACAATTAATTGTAAGCTTATGGTTTGGTTGACGGCTGCTGATGCAACTATGTTTTGAATTTTTATTTCAGGCTCTTTTTTCGTCATTTCTCCTCATCCAAATCATTAGGGATTATAAGTACTTTATATTTCCCCGCGATAACTGTTTCGATGCCGTCCACAGCAATCAAGCCGTTACTGATGGAGATCTTGACGAATTGAGTAACGTAAAAGAGCGGCTATGCCACCTAATGCTATGAGTTTTTCTCCTGCTTCATGTTCTGTGCTTACAATCATTATTTTTCCGCCTTTCTGCTCTACAACAGTCATCAACTCTTCTAGGTGCAGTCTTTTCTCATCTGAGGTTCTACGCAGTATGATGTCCGCCAAAACCATGGTTTCAACAGCCCCAAGCTCAGCAACCTTCTTCACATCATCAAACCCATAAGCTATGTTAGACTCATCTTGACCTAGTCTCTTCAAAACTTCTTCTATTACTTCTGTTTCTGAAGTAATCCGCGCATGTTTCATAGCTTTCAAGAGTACACCTGAGCGTAGAGCTTCGTATATTCCAGCGACACCGCTATTGTTAACACCTTTTACATCCACAACTGACTTGGCCACGTCTCTGGCTTCATCTTTCAAGAATTTTGCAAAATCATTTTTTACAAAGCCTACACCAATGATTACTATTGCACTATGTGTTGCTGTCCACACTTGGCGCAGACTGCTTGAAACCTTCAGGAAATACTCTTTTGTGGCGGCGCTTCTTTTTTCAGCTTCTAGTTTGCCTGGAAGCTTTGTTTTCTCTTCTACTTCTATTTCAATACCATACTGTTTTGTCACAGCAATAACATAGCCCTCGTCATCAATAGCAATTATCGTTATGGGTTTTTCTGATGTTCTGCTTGCCCTTTTCAGTCTTTCAACATGGTGTCTAGCCCATTTCTTACTTTTTACAATGGTGAGAGGCTTGTTTAAAGTTATGTTAACTGTATGATGAGAACCAACTGGAACGGTTTCTGGAGCTTGACGTATGATTCCGTGAACTCTAAGTCTGCCTAGAAGCTTGTCCCAACTAATCTTTTCCACTTCAACACCTACGAAGACTGAAACTCGCTTGCCACGTCTGGGTCTCGCATATTTTCCATCAGGTTTTATTTCGCGCTTCGTATGGGCGTAGACTTTATCACCTTTATAGATGACATTGTATAAATGCCATAGATCATCAAGAGCTTCTGGAATAACCTTCACAAAATCTTTCTTCAAGTTCATTTCTATAATTTTCAAAACATTAACCCCTTTTTCGCTGATGCCTAATCTTAAAGGCAAATTCTACCTATTAAAAAGTGTTAAAAAACGATTACTCGTTCATTGTTCACTGTTGAAAAAGGAGTCAGCAGTGAAGATTGGCTTTTGTTTCTTGAATGCAAACTCAAAGTCAAAAAGTGTACATTGGAACCTTGACTGCAGTACACCAATTTTTCGGAAATCGAGTGATCATTATTGACACAAGTTCTCTTGCTGTGATTGAAGATAACGGTAATTGAAAAAGAAGCCGTTGAATAAACTTGAACTGAAAAGACCCAAAACTCATTCATCACAAAGCTAAGTTGTTGAACGAAGTTCCTTTGTAGAACGGTTGAAAGATGCGAAGGGTTATTGTGGAAACCCAAGTTTTGTATTGAAGAACGCTGGAGCATTTCGAAATTTCGAAGGTGCAAGAGGTGGTTTCGAAGGCGATATTCGATGTTCCATGCATTGCCTAATTGACAACAATGTCCTCTTATGAGAATGACACAAGCACATGAAAAACAATACACGAAACCTGCAGTCAAAGCAGTAGCAGCTGAAGGGGTGACACATATTTTCTCAGCCATAAAAATTGTTGAAAAAGCCCTGTTTAAAGTCATCTGAAGCTGTGCAGACAACTTGTTCGTAAAGCGTGATTCGAGGATAATTGGAGATTGCTGAAGGAATTCGATAGGTGCTATGTTGTTTCTTTGATCTCTGGGAATGTCATTAGTTGAACGTTTAGTGGTGTTTTGACAGCTTCTGATATGCGTGAAGCAATAACATTTTTTATGCTTCTATTGCTTGCTACATCGACGATTCTTTGTGTTATGATTCCATCAAAGATAGCCGTGTCTACACCATTTATTTGTTGAAGTTTCTCCGCTAGTTGGCTTACTGGTAACCGTTCTATCTGCTCCATTTTCTCGTTCAGAAGGACAGCTTCTAAAGTGCCATCTAGTTCTTTCGCTATTTGGACAATTTCTTTCGGAACCTCTATCTTTGGTTTTTCCTTTTTGGGTTTGGATGGTTCTTCAATAAGCTTCTTGTTTTTCAAAGCTTCAAATATTTCTCTGCAGTTCAAGTCCTCAACTTCTTTTCCTCTTGGTGCTCTGGTAACATATTTTATCGTCGCCACTTGCTGTAGCTCTTTTAGAATTAGGTCTCCGCCTCTGTCTCCATCGAGGAAGGCTGTTGATTCTTTTTCCTTGGAAATTCTTTTTATTGTTTCTGGGATTCTTGCTCCTTCCACAGCTATGATGTTGTATATTCCGCATCGCATTAGGTTGATTATATCAGCTCTTCCTTCAACAAGGATGATCTCTTTGGCACTGCTGACTTCCGGTCCAGCTGAAAGCTTTTCAGGTCCGTATTTCTCAACTTTTGCCACTTTCAATGTTTCTGCTACTTCTTTGAAGATCTCATCTACTGAGGGCAGGGATTCAATAGTCCATTTATGCAGGATTTCCTTGGCTCTGCCGATTATCGCTTTTCTACGTGCCTGTCTAACATCCTCGATTTTTTCAAGGGTTACCTTTGCAGCGCAGGGACCAACTCTGTTTATGCTTTCTATGCTTGCGGCAGTTAGCGAAGTGGAAACTCTATCCATGCTTGTCGGAATTGTTATTGTACCTGTAGTCTTATCCTGCTTAGATTGCAATTGTATTTCTATTCTGCCTATTCTACCGGATTTCTGAAGCTCCCTTAGGTCAAGTTCTGGACTGAACAAGCCTTCTGTTTGTCCGAAAACAGCTCCTATGACATCTGGTTTTTCTACAACCCCGTTTATCTCGAATTTTGCTCGAATAACATACTTTATAGTAAACGTTTGGGATGAACCCGTAATTGTACACCTCCAATGATTATGTTAAGTTA
Source organism: Candidatus Bathyarchaeota archaeon (assembly GCA_030628925.1). Classification (GTDB taxonomy): domain Archaea; phylum Thermoproteota; class Bathyarchaeia; order Bathyarchaeales; family Bathycorpusculaceae; genus SOJA01. The sequence goes on from DAOVQA010000010.1 coordinate 6,938, forward strand.
GTTTTGATCACATGATCAGAGAACTATAATCTCAAATCACGAGATTATATTCTGATAGGTGTTCTATATTACTTTTATGAATTGTAAATCTTCCTCTTTAAGGTTTCCATATAGCTTGAGAGGCCTTCAACATCCTTTACTTCTCGACCCACAATGCTTCGGAGTTTTTTCCAAATAACTGTGTCAGGCTTTATCCGCATCTTTTCCAAATGCTGTTTCAGCTTCTTTGTCCACTCCCTTCCGCGTCTGTCAAAATCCAATAAAAGAATGGCCTCTCGTGTTCCAGATGCTTCAATCTCAGAGACAACGTCCAACATGCATTTTCCGCTGGTTTTCGCCTCAACTATTTTTCCATCTATGGCCAGTGTCCTTAAGGTGTAAACGTCCTTCTTTCCTTCGACAATTATGGGAATTCCCTTTGTAGATTTTTGAGCTAACCTTTCCAAAGTCTGCAGAATTCTTTCTTCTTTCTCTTTGAGCCTTGAAGACATTTTTTTTACCTTGTTATTCTAGCGTTTTTCACAGCGTTCAAACACTCTCTTGCTTCTTTGTTGTTTTTAAAGTATCTCCTAACCGGCTCAAGGGTTCTCGCCAGTTCTTCTGCCACTGCGCCTTTGAGGTCTTGCGGGTGCAAAACACCATGTTTATAGGCTGTTTCCAATTCTTGATAGCTTTGAAACTCCACTGTTCCGCCGAATTTTGCTGGTCGTTCAATTGTGAATGTTGCTCTTTCTCTGAAAATCATGTATTTACATATATCTAGAATTGGGTTGAATTCCACAGTTTTTTCAGGGCAGAAAGCCTTCGCAATCTTCTGTCTTATTTCTTCAAGTGAGTCATAAATAAATACGCATGTTTCAGGCTTGCTCTTTGACATTTTAGCGGAAGACATGGCTTCTCTTTCTTTTCCTGCAGGAATTGGCCATATTGCTGGTTTCTCTAAACCCTGCAGCATGTGGTGATGAACACATACTGGTTTCCAGAAATCAAGTTTTTCTCCCAGCTCTCTGGCGACTACATTAGCATTACGTTGATCTAGACCCAACTGACAAATCTTCACTTCCAAGTGAAATATGTCAGCCACCTGCATCGGCGTATACAAGAAGTCCGAAACATGATTTGCTTCAGTTTCCTTTCTTCCAGCGATTTCAAGTGTTCTTCTTGTTCTAGCTATCGTCAGGTTTTTTGCGATTATTATTGTTTTTGCCCAGTAGCTTAAGTCGTTGTAAAGCTCATCTGAATAGATGAACTCAACTTTGTCTTCTGGAACACCTAAAGCTATCCATGAATGCTTGAAAAGGTCAGCTGCCTTTCTAATTAGTTCAAGGTTGCCACCTAGTTTGTTGTTTAGCCAAGCATGCCAAGTGGACAGATAAGCCTTAAAGTGTACTCCAGCTTCCACAAAATCCTTCATTTTATACGCGCAAATAACACCTGTTCCCAGATGAACCAGCCCTGAAGGCTCCCAACCGTTATAGGCCACAGGATGCTCTTCAGTCTCCAGAAGATTTCTCAAATCGTCTACAGTCAAAACTTCTTCAGTTGGAGATCTGCAAATCAAATCAATTTTAGTCTCTATGTCCACATCTTTAACCTACCAATGTCAATATATCCTTTAACGTTGTATGAAGTCAAACTTAAAAGTTAGGCTGTCTCTGTGCAACATTTCACGTTCCATTGTTTAGCAGCTCGTTTCTACACATTTTCTTTACTGGTGTGCGTAGAGTTTCTATTTCATGTTTTTCCGCGCCTATGGTCCTTAGTTTGCTCGATGTGGCTCCATAAAGGCTTCTTTCACCAATACTTTTTCTGGGTTGTAGCCCAGTACTCGACATAGTTCAAGTTGTTCAAGTTCTGATGCCCTTATTTTTGGTCTTATGCTGAGGTTGACTGCGATGTAGATGTTGCGTAGGTACTCTATGCCTTTCATTTGTATGTCGTGTTAGGTGCTGATTTCCAGTGATGCGTTCTAGGCAGTTACTGTTAAGGCACAGTTTAGTTAATCTATGAAAAAGCTTAATGGCACATTCCTAACTGATTCCTTCAATAATTTTTTGCAAAAATGAAGCAAGCTCTCTTAGTATTTACCAAAAAAAGGGAATTTTGTGTTGTGTCAATGTAGGCTACGGGTAAATCTCATGCATCTACCACACTGCGTATTAACGTTGAAGAATCAAATTCCTCTATCAATTCTAAACCTTTATCTGTGGTTTTGTACGAAGTGCCATACTCTTTAATGAAATCACTGGCTTTCAGAAATCTAATATATCTCGTGAGTTGTTCGTAACTCATAGAAAGCGAACTAAGTAACTGTGTTTTTTTTACTCCCCTCTTTGCAGCTTTTAGGATGGCTACAGAAATAACTAAAGATCCTCTCCTCTTGGATGGAAAAGTTATGTTCATAACTCACCCAATAATATATAGATATGTATTCTAGAAGATAAATCTACCGTGTATGAGAAAAACTTCATTTTTATTCATTGTCTTTGGCCCGTCTTGCACAAAATAAGGGTCATTAGAGTTAATCTTTGCACTTAGTTAACCTGAAATTTTTTTCGCGGGTGATTGTCTCCCACGTAACCTATCCCTTAACTTCATTGTGGAGCCGTACGCTCACCTGTGTTAAGAACTCTCAGCGTGGGATTTTGCCCGCGCCTACCGTGTTCCATGGTTGGGTAAACCCGCCTTCATAACAAGGCAAGCGCAAGGCTCGCCTTTTCTGTTGGGTCCGTCAGTATGGGGCTCTCCGCGAAGAGAGTTTCGGTAGGATTGTGCTCATTTCATCGCTGTTCTAAATATGTACTTCGTTCAAAATTAACTTTTCCTAGTTTTCACTTATGTAAGAAATGTTCAAGGTTTATTTGGAATCCGCAGACGGGGTTTTCTAATTCGAAGTTGTTTAGAACTTGTGGATGGATTTCGCCTAGAAGGCCGATTTTCTTGTTTTGTGTTTGTATTGCTGCAACTCTTCCTTCTATAAAGCTTGGATTACTTGTCGGTTTCATTTTCCATCTGGGCAGGCCTAGATTAGTCAATAAAGCTTCCGCTATGGATTTTATTTCTGTGAGGTTGGCTATTGAATGTGACGACACTGCTGCCACTTGAAGATGTCTTTCAGAACGGCATTCCGCTTTCATATTGACCCTTATGATGTCTGAGACTTCAAAGATTCTTTGCGGGAAGCTATTGTGTTTGTTATCCATCAAATTCTGCATCAGAGATGGCAATAGGTTTGTTCTAGCTATGTTGTATTCTGAGGATGTTGGATTTGCAATTCTAATGGTTTTCTCCTGTTTTCTCCTCATTCTTTTGAATTGAATATTTTCGTTTGTTAGTATGAAGTTCATTGCTTCTGTGAAGCCTAAACCTATCATTATCTGTCTAACAATGTTTTCCAGCCTTGTAGCTTTGTGAAGCTTGCCTGTTGTCATGGTTTTCGGTTTTGTAGGCTTAAGCCTGTAGTAGCCATAACCAATGGCAACTTCTTCAACCAAGTCAACTTCATGTAAAATGTCAATTCGATAGGGAGGAATTTCAACCTGAATGATTCCGTTTTCCGTTTTTTCAGCGTTTAGTCTACACTTCTTCAAGCTTTTAACGATTTTGTTTTTGGAAAGTCTAAGCCCCAACAATCCATTAGCATATGATGACTGCAACTTCATCTTTTGCGGATTCAAATCTGGAGAAACCATGGTTCTGTCGGGATATTTCACTTGAACTGACTCGATTGCTCCACCCATGTCCGCGAGGGCTGTGACGAGAACGTTCAAAGACTGCGTAACAGCTTTCAAGTCTGATCCTGTTATATCTAGAAATAGATTTCGTGTTTCAGCGTCCACTTTTGTCAGTTCACCATTTATTATCGGCGGCATTGAAAGAACCTTTCCATCAGCATCCACCAAAAGCGGATATTTTGGAGACCAATCAATCAGACTTTTGTAAGCTGCTCCCTTTTCATGCTTCTCAAGAATTTCCCTCAGCGTCATTTCTCTTGTTTTCGCTAAAGGAACGAATTTCACCTCGTCAGGGTCGGCAGCTAAATATGTGAAGGGAGACTTGATATTGTCCATGTTGTGTGCTCCTATCGAAGCTTTTTTACGATCTCTGCCGACGCCCCAGTGAAGGTCTTCCTGTATGTCCATGATTTCCTTAACTGCGTCCTCATCAAGCTGTATATTCTTAACAACAGCGCTCAGCATGTATGGTCGAACTTTCTGAACGGATTCATCAATTTTAAGTGTAACATTCCCTTTATGGACTACATATTTTGGTAAACCAATCTTCCATCCCATCAATCCTTGATATGCTCTTGCCACCCCAGCGTAGCTTGAGAAGTCAATACGGTTTGGATTGAACTCTATTTTCACGTAATCCGTGCCTATTTCCTCTATGTCAGAGCCTATCCATGGAAGCCATTTGGCCATTTCCTCAACGGTCAATGAACGTCCGACAAACTTTGAGAATCTCTCCTTGTAGAGAGTGATTACTGGTATGTTGGGGTCCTCCTAATCCAGTTTAGGTCATTTTTATACATGAATCTAATGTCATCTATGCCAAGCTTCAGCATTATCAACCGTTCTAGACCTCCACCCCAGGCTAAAACAGGATTTTTTATGTCTAATGGGGCTAAGACTTCAGGGCGGAACACTCCCATTCCACAAAGCTCAAACCATTTCTTAAGTTCTGGAATGTACACTGTTGACTGAGCTGATGGTTCTGTATATGGGAAGTAGCTTGGCCAGAAACGCACTTTTTTCAATCCAAGCCTGACGTAGAATTCCTTCAGTGTTCCTATGAGGTCGCGTAGTGTTACGTTTTTGTCCATGATTATGCCTTCAATCTGATGGAACTCGGCTAAGCTTTTATAATCCATTTTTTCGTTGCGGTATACGCGGTCAACAGAGAAAACTTTCACAGGTGGCTTCTTATGCTCAGCCAAATATCGAATTGTGGTTGCTGTTGTGTGTGTTCTGAAAACAAGTTTTTTCGCCACTTTTGGGCTCCAAGAGTATTGCCAGCCTCTTGAACCGGTTTTCCAGCCATTTTGGTGTGTTTCTGCAACTTTCTTCACTATGGATCTTTTAGGCAATCTCCCCGTTTTTGGATATTTCAAGTAGAATGTGTCGTGCATTTCTCTTGCCGGATGATCTTGAGGTTGGAACAAAGCGTCGAAATTCCAGAAAGCCGTTTCAACTATTGGACCTCGAATTTCCGTGAAACCCATCTCAGCGAAGATTTCCTTTACATTTTGGATTATTTGCTGGATTGGATGTGTTTTGGCCGGATAAACCACCGGACCCTTTGCTGTCACGTCAAATCTTGTTAGTTCAGTTTTTCGCCACTTTCCGGTTATGATAAGCTCTGGTGTGAGCTGAGTTACTTCATTGATGACTCGTATGCCTTTCCTTATCGTTTTCCAACCAACCTGTGTTATCTCTATCACTCTGTTTGTTTTTTCATTAACATCTAGAAGCTTTCTTCTTTTCAAAATTTTAACGGCGGATTGCAGTTCAGAACTCAAGTCTTCAACAATTACTTGTTTTCCTTCAATTATGCCCTTTCGTTTTAGAAGTTCAAGTAGTTTCTCATCAGCTTCTTCCTTCACTGGTTTTTCTAGCAGTTGTATTATGTTTGTTTTTGTGTCGATGGTGGCCCATTTTTTTCTAACAAGCCATCCTAACGCTATTGGTACAAACTGCTTCTCTAGTTCCGCATTTTCAACGGCTTTTGTAATGGATGCTTTTCCGCCAAGCTTAGTTAGAGCCCTTATTAAGCGTCTTTCAGGTAGCCCATTTTTTTCGTGAAGTTTTCCTTCACTGTTGAGCCATATGATTGTTTGCCTTTTCGCAAGAATTTTTGCAAGATTTTTCTCTTGCAATGTCAGGGCAGCACGCATTATTGCTGCATCAGGCAAACCGCTTTCTTTCATTACTTGTTGTACTGACGCTTTTCCACCTAACTTCTCTATTATCCGCAATGTTTTATACTCGTTTTCTCTGAGTTCAACCATGACATATCCCTTCATGAACCGAACAAGCTGAATTTGACAACGTAGTTGTTATCTCAGTTTTAATAAAAATATATGTGTTCCTTGCTGGTTTTTGCCTAGAAATTACCTGTAGCTTTATGTAAATTGGCGAGGCATCACTTCACCAGCGCTAGTAAAGATGCGTAAAATCGTATTTATACCTTATTCTGATGTGATGCTGCTGAGATTTCTCTCCATTTATTCACGTAACATTTAATACGTTTTCGATGAATTATAAAGAGCCAAAACGCATGGGTGGTATTTCATTGGGTGACAAAGAGAAAAACGAAATGGTTGTAACTCCTTGGGAAGTCAGAGGCAGAGTTGATTATGAACGTTTGATACGTGAATTTGGCACTCAGCCTATAACGGAAGAGCTAATGCAGCGAATAGCTAGACATACAGGCAAGCTTCATCTTCAATTGAGAAGAGAACTTTTTTTTTCGCATCGTGACTTGGATGTTGCTCTGGATCTTTACGAAAAGGGAATAAAATTTGTTTTGTACACTGGCAGAGGGCCTTCAGGTCCCGTTCACATAGGACATCTTGTCCCGTGGATTTTCACGAAGTATCTGCAAGAAAATTTCAAAACAAGGCTTTATTTCCAGATGACAGACGATGAAAAATTCGTAATTGAAGACAAGTTGAAGCTTGAGGAAGCCAGCAGTTTTGCCTGTGAAAACGCTCTAGACTTGATAGCCTTAGGTTTCAAACCAGAAAACACATTCATTATTTATGACGTGAAAGATATACATCTCCTTTACGACATTGCCTTGAAAGTTGCGAAACGAACAACTTATTCAACTGCTAGAGCCACCTTTGGTTTCCAAGATAGCACAAACATCGGATGGATATTTTGGCCAGCCATTCAAGCAGTGCCCTGCTTCCTTCATGCAAAACTTACAGGCGAAAACGTTCCAGCATTGATCCCGGCGGCCATAGACCAAGACCCCTTTTGGAGAATCGCCCGCGACATAGCTCCAAAACTGGGCTACTACAAACCAGCTCAAATGCACTGCAGGTTCCTGCCTGGGCTTGGAACTGGCGGAAAAATGAGTGCTTCGGAACCTGAGACAGCCATATATACAATAGACCAGCCGGACGTTGTAAAGCGAAAGATATGGAACGCCTTCACAGGTGGAAAAGCAACTGGTGCAGAGCAAAGGAAACTCGGTGGGAATCCAAGCATCTGCACAATATTCCAATACTTGCTTTATCTATTCGAGGAAGATGACAAGAAATTGACTGAGAGGGAAAGGAAATGCAGAGCTGGCGAGATATTGTGCGGCGAATGTAAAACCGAACTGATAGAAAAGGTTAACAAGTTCCTTGCTGGACATCAAGAG
>DAOVQA010000164.1:0-3304 GCA_030628925.1 Candidatus Bathyarchaeota archaeon
AGTGCAGCAAAGAAACGTACATACACATTCAAAAGCCCAACCTCTCCAACAATTCAGCCGCCAGTATCAGCATATCCAATCAGAACTTCATAATTGGGATTTAGGGATTCATCTTTTATGTTCAGAAGCATTCTGCCCCCACAAATAAAGACAAACGTGTCCAGCAATCCCTCATCTAACTCTCCATGATGCCTCAACTTATTCTTAAATATGCCTAAAAGGTTTCCATATTTGGCACCATCAGGAATATGGATGGTGTCTACTTTTCCAGATGAGCCGAAATATTTGGCTATTCCACGGCTTAGGTATCGTACTTTAACTTCCACGATTTATGTTCACACGCCTAGAGCTTTCATAATAGGTTAGGTTTAGTGTTAACTCTGTAAAAACTATTATGTAGCAAACCCTAACCTAGGTTTATAGAATGAGGTTTCAGGATGAACTCGTCATCATCCAAGCTGGAGCGGTATGAGAGACAGATGCTGATTTCTGGCTGGGGATTGAAGGGACAGAAAAAACTGAAAGATGCAAAAGTCGCTGTCGTCGGCTTAGGCGGATTGGGATGTCCAGCATCACTATATCTTGCCGCTGTTGGCATAGGAAAAATAGTTCTCATAGACAAGGGAAAATTCAAATGGAATAATCTAAACCGACAAATCCTTTGTTGGCAAAGAGACATTGGAAGATTTAAGGCAGAAGTAGCCAGAGAAAAGCTTGAAGCACTAAATCCTGAGATTGAAGTGAAAACAGTGATTGCGGAAATCACCAAGGACAACGCACCTAACTTGATAGGAGATGTTGACGTGATTGTGGATGGATTAGATATGTGGAAAACAAGATTCATAGTGAATGAGTACTGCGTAGTGCACGCGATACCTTTTGTTCACGCTGGTGTCTCATCAATGCATGGGCAGATGACTACAATAGTCCCAGGTAAAGGACCTTGTTTGCGATGTATATTTCCAAAAAATCCGTTGGAAGCGGAAATGATTCCAGTGTTAGGTGCCACACCTGCATTATTCGCTTCATTACAGGTTATGGAAACCGTTAAGCTCATCATCGGAGTAGGTAGATCCCTTATTGGAAGAATGCTGTTTGCAAGTGGAGAGGAAATGGTGTTCGAAACAGTGGAAATCAAGAGAAACGTTAAATGCCCCGTCTGCAGTAGTCTGTAGAGAATATTAGATTACGTCAAGCTTCTTCTTGCTACATATTGAAAACCGCTTCCAATGAAGGTAAAGGTTTATATTTCACTGCTTTTTTGCTTATCAGGAATTAATATTCTAGCTTTAATGGAGGATTTGTATGGCATACTTAACAACAACCGCGTCTGGACAACCAGTTTTAATCCTTAAAGAAGGTACAACAAGAAGTAGAGGAAAAGAAGCTCAAAAAAATAACATAATGGCAGCCAAGATAATAGGTGAAGTATTGAAGACTACGCTTGGACCCCGCGGCATGGATAAAATGCTTGTAGGCGGTTTAGGAGACATAACGATAACGAATGATGGAGCAGCAATCCTAGACGAAATAGAAGTAGAACATCCAGCAGGCAAAATGATGGTTGAAGTTGCGAAAACGCAAGATGACATGGTAGGTGATGGAACAACAACGGCGGTGGTTCTTGCAGGAGAGCTTCTGAAAAAAGCTGAAGAACTCCTGGAACAGAATATTCACCCAACAGTGATTGTAAGCGGCTACCGAAAAGCTTTGCAAAAAACTGTGGAAACCATAAACAGCATTGCAACACCAGTAAACGTTGAAGACCGCGAAACACTGAAAAAAGTTGCATTAACATCTATGGGAAGCAAAGCTGTAGGACCAGCAAAAGAACACCTAGCAGAAATAGCCATAGATGCCGTAAAACAAATCGTTGAGCAGCGCGGAGAAAGAAAAATAGCAGACATAGATAACATACAAATCATAAAAAAAGAAGGAAAAAGCCTATTCGAAACTAAACTCATCCAAGGTGTAGTAATAGATAAGGAAGCCGTCCACTCAGGCATGCCCAAAAAATTAGAAAGCGCAAAAATAGCCCTACTAGACTGCCCAATAGAGATCGAAAAAACTGAAATCAGCGCTGAAATAAGGATAAGAGACCCAACACAGATGAAAGCTTTTCTGGATAAGGAAAATCAAATGTTAAAAGACATGGTTGAAAAGATCAAGGCTGTAGGAGCAGGCGTTCTCTTCTGCCAGAAAGGCATAGATGACCTAGCACAGCACTTCCTATCAAAACAGGGGATACTTGCAGCAAGAAGAGTGAAACAATCAGACATGGAGAAACTAGCGAGAGCTACAGGAGGAACAATCGTCACAGACTTAAATGATTTGAAGCTTGAAGACTTGGGCGTAGCAGGTATCGTTGAAGAACGAAAAATAGGCGAAGACAAAATGATTTTTGTTGAGAAATGTAAGGCCCCTCGCTCAGTCGCCATTCTCATTCGCGCTGGACTAGAAAGAATGGTAGATGAAGCAGAAAGAGCCATGCACGATGCCCTGTCAGTTGTATCAGACGTAATAGAAAACAACAAAGTAGTACCAGGCGGCGGCGCAATAGAAGTTGAAGTAGCCAAAGAACTGAGGAAATATGCCACAAAAGCGGAGGGAAGAGAACAGCTAGCAATTCAGGCGTTTGCTAATGCTTTTGAGATTATACCGAAAACCCTAGCTGAAAATGCTGGATTGGAATCAATAGACATAATCGTAGAATTGAGGGCTGCTCACGAAAAAACAGACAGCCAATCCATGGGCATAAATGTTTTTACAGGCAAAGTTGAAAACATGTTTGAGAACGGTGTAATTGAACCACTTGTAGTTAAGGAGCAAGCAGCAAAATCAGCCACAGAATCAGCGTCAATGATATTACGCATAGATGATGTAATAGCGTCAACAAAACCAAAAGGGCCAGGGGGACCGCCAGGCGGACCTGGAAGTGAAGAATACTAGAAGCACCCTATTTTTTTCTATCCACTGTAATTTAGTTGGTAGAACAGCATACCATGATCCACAAATGGAATAGCTTGTTAATATTTCATGAGGAGAATGGGTAACTCTTCTTCATGAAGAGAGAGGAGTAAGGAAAGGTTACTAGTATGCCATTCTCCTCACACATCAGGTAAGTCATGCTGCTTGCCGGTTTATATTAGTAGTTTTTGTACATTCTGAGTTTAACCTTTAACTCTTAAGTTTAATATCACGATTTACGTTAAGATTGCGTGCATTATCAACAGCTATAGGGCTACCGTAAGTGTTATTTGAAACATCAACCATAAGATAACTAGGGGGAAGGAGAATGGAAACA
>DAOVQA010000004.1:0-20320 GCA_030628925.1 Candidatus Bathyarchaeota archaeon
CTCTACGACACTGGAAAGGCACGATGGAATATCATAAAACAAAAGATCCTTACCACGTTAAGAAAGTGCTTGGACACCGAAGCATGAAAAGCACAGAGCTTTACATAAACATTGAACAAGCTGTGTTTGAAGAAGACGAAAACGACGAGTTCATTGTCAAGATAGCAGAAACACGTGACGAGATTAAAGCTTTGCTAGAAGTAGGCTTCAAATACATCTGTGAAAAAGAAGACCTAATGTACTTCAGAAAGCGCAAATAACACAAAAAAAACGTAAAGTTAACAGTCCAAAGCGAAAAGTTAATGAGCATAAACTCAACGTGTATTCTGGGGTTTGCCGGTCATAGGGCGCGGGACCCACCTGATCCCATTCCGAACTCAGAAGTTAAACTGCGCTCCGTTCCCGGCTGTAGTATGGTCTTCGGCCACGCGAACCCGAGAAAGCTGGCAGCCCCACTCTACTGGTTATGAATTTGTGTAGGAGAATTACCTAAAACTTATAACCAAGCAATGATAGTTTTTTCCAAAAGGTGAGTTTGTGAACGAGTTGGCGATGATAACGTCTTGGCAGAATCAGATACCGCAGCTATTTCCAGAAGAATTCTCATGGATTTTAAACCTGCTAATTTATGGCTTTTTCTTTGTTTTCATGTTCTACGGACAAAGAATCCAAACGTATATTATGCTCAGGGAAGTTGAAAGCTCACTTTACAAATTAAAGTACATTAAGGATAAAGGCCGAAGAATTGCAATAGAGACAATAAAAGAAATTGGAAAGCCGCAAACGGATCCTACGACTAGAGTTGACAGATTTCTGGAGTATTTCACAATATCACCACAAACTATTGATCCAGCTGGCGTAGTTTGGAAGCTTGAGCATATACTGAACGTGAGGGATGCCCGCTTTAAGGATGAAGTAAAACTGATGGCGCCAGCAGCAGATAAAACTCAAACAAACAACCTGGAAAACACCCTTGAGGCAGCAATGGCCCTTAACTACATATACAAAATAATAAGACACTTCTACTTACTTGGAAAGAAAACGTTAAGCCTCTATATTATAATGCAGATACAAATGATATTGCCCCTTATCATGCGGGAGGCTGAAGCCTACGCCAACGCATTGAAAGCCTTTGCTGATGGTCAACCAATAGGCGACGGAGCAGGAGCACTTGTTGCGGCAAAACTCACGTATGGACATCCGACGAGAAAAATAGCCAAAGACTGTATTGTTGCAACCGTGCCGATAGAAGGACGAACAGCATATGTAACCAAGGCTGAAGGACCAGGAGGAAACGTTGGCAAGCCTGGAGACGCCATTAAGACAATCATCGAAGAAAATGAAGGAAAAATAGCTACAATAATCATGGTGGATGCAGCCTTGAAGCTTGAAGGTGAACAGGTTGGTGAAATTGCTGAAGGCGTGGGCGCGGCTATAGGTGGACCTGGTGTGGATCAATTCAAAATTGAAGAGTCGATTTTGAAATATCACATCCCAATAAACGCTGTTATAATAAAGGAAGACATTGGAGATGCTGTTTCGCCGATGCGTAAAGAGATTTTTGATGCCGTTGACAAGGCTATCGAGAGAGTAAAGCAGGTCATTCTGGAAAAAACAAAAGAGGGAGATAACGTGATTATTGCTGGGGTGGGTAATAGCATTGGTATCGGACAGTAGGAGAGGGGAAGATGAGTAGGGTTTCATCATCTGCAACAAGAAGAATCTCGTCGTTTGTGTTGCTGGTGATTTTCATAACATTGGCATTGTCCCTAACAGCCCTTATACTGGCCATCCAGGCTTGGTTCACTCCTGGCCAAGAAGAAGCGGCAGGATACATGTTGCTCATAGGATTTTTAGGTGCAGGCTTATCTACATATGTTCTGCTTCAAACAAGGAAAAAAATGAAGAGGCTGAGTACAAAGACTCCACCCATGACAACCACAATTGAATGCAGAAAATGCGGTTTCAAAAGTATCCGAGAATTCAAACGGGGAGACTATATTTTCAGAGACGTTGAGCCATGCCAGAAATGCAACGAGAACATGTTGATAACAGCAATTTACAGGGAAGTTAAAGAGAAAGATAAGAAAACTCGCTTTTAAGTTAAGATCACGCATCCACCGTCAACTATCATAAGGGTATGCTCTGCCTGAGCTACCGGTTTTCGGCTGGCTTCGACGAATATAGGGTATCCCATAAGAGCTTTTGAGGATAGAAGTTCCTTGAATGCTTCTCGGTGATGTTCTTTTGGCACAACATTTTGCAGCCAACGTTCAGCAAAAGGCAGAGTCCTAAAGTTTTCTTCAATGTACTTCAACAGTTGCTTCGCATATGAGCTTTTCAGCGCTCTTCGCTTAAGAAAGCGGAAGATTGTTGTTTCTTCACCGTTTTCAACCTTGCCTGCAGCGTTTGGCAATGTCACAAATGGCTCAATGGCATAAATTCCACCGAGCTTAATCTTCGAAAAAAAGGATATATGCGAAACATTAGGTATAGAGGTGCCAGCGTGAACAACATATCGCCCAATCTGATGCCCAGTCAAGTTTGAGATTGGTTTGAACCCGCGGGATTTTATGGTCTTTTCAATTATCGAGCCAAGTTTTGAAGTTGAAATTCCTGGGTGTACAATGTTTATGGCTGTTTTCAAGGCTTGTTCAGCCGTTTTTACAAGGCTTCTGTACTCAGGGTTAAAGCATACTGTAACTGCAGTGTCAGTCAAATACCCATCCACATGGACGCCTATGTCAACTTTAACTATGGATTTCTCTGGAATCCTTTTTTTGTCATTAGGGGGAGATGTGTAATGTGCGGCTACTTCATTTATTGACACGTTGCATGGGAATGCTGGTTTTCCACCCTTTGCCTGTATAAGGTTCTCAGCCTTTTCACAAATATCAATTATAGGCATGCCTTCGCGAACATAATGTTTGATTTCTTCACGTGTTTCACGAAGGATTTTCCCGGACAGCCTGAACTTTTGAATAGCGTCTTCGTCAAAGCCATTCATTAACATCACTGACTTTCATAGAACGCTAATAATGTTATGAGTTAAAAAGCTTACATCGACCGGTACAAAGTGCTGATGAAAGCTGTCAGTTTCAGCTTCACAGCCAGCTAGAGCTTGTGCTTCAGAACTTCTAGTTCAAACGTTGCAAAGTCGCCTCTGCCTAAATGAGAAATCATTCTTGCTTTTTCCTAGTTACATTTGTCCATGTTTTTTCTATCTGCGTAGGCTTCTATTTCGCCGATAAAAAAAATGGGTGATCTAGAACCTTGACAAAAAGATTACTTTCAATTTCCTTTTGATGGAATTTTCCTTTAAATCTGTGTGAAAGGGTATTGTTACACATTCTTTTCAGAATGGGTTTTCAGAACAAGTTTGGCTATTCTTTGGCCATACTCGATACAGAGCCTTCGGCTTCTTTGATCGGGTTTTCCGATTGAAACAGGTCCATAATGATCACCCTTTGATGATCCTTGAACTATCATACCATGAATTAATAGAGATTTTAGAATGTCCATGATTGTTGTTTCGTTGCCGCCTGCTATGTTGGCTGAAGAGGAAAATGCCCCACCGATTTTTCCCTCAAGTCTTCCGTGAAATTTAACACTATCATCTATGAACTTCTTGACTTCAGAAGCCATTGTTCCATAATAGGTTGGAGAGCCAATAACTATTCCGTCAGCCTCAATTAACTCTTCAACCCTAGTCTCTTGCACTGCCTTCACCTCAACCTCAACATCCTTTTCTGCTTTGACACCTTCAGCTATCAACTCAGCCATATTCTTGGTGTTACCAGACCTCGAATAATAAATGACCAAAACCTTCAGCATCCAACACCATCTCCTGGTCACAAGTAAATATCACGTACAACCTTTAAACCTTCTCAAAAGAACAGTACTTCCACAACTTTTCTTGGCTGGTCGAATGTCATAAGTTAAGCTTCTTAGAGAAAGGTTGGCATGTAAGTATATATGTTGAATACGCACAAAAAAAAGAGTGTTGGTTCTTACGGTTACCATTCTTGTTCGTAGTGGCTTGTGCATCTTACTACGTCGTAAATTTTTATCTGACCGTCGTCGTCTAGGTCGCTGTTCGGGTTGAACTGTGGATCGCCACGTTTAGAACCGTAGATACCGGTTATCTTTACCACGTCGTAAATGTCCACGTCTCTATCCCCATCTACATCGCCTGGAATAGTTACGAAAATCCAGCCGTCTGTAAAATTGTTGTCAGAAAGATCTGTTTCACCTGGGACTGGTTCTGCGTAGGCGCTTATGGTGTAGTTGCCTTTAGACCAGCCTGTAGTATTCCAAGTAATGGTGACTTTTTTCGAGTTATTTCCGCACAAGAGAACCAGAGTCGTGCTGGTAGCTGTTCCGTTTGCATATACAGTTATGTTGAAGCTTTCTGTGAAAGTACCACGGTTTGCAGCTGTCACGTTGATTTTAACAGTGTATCCGCAGCCTACGTTTCTTTTTCCAAGTGAAATAGCTGTTACAGCTACGTTGTGGCTGCCGGGTGCTATGTTAACGATGCCATTCAAGATGATGTGAGGTAAGGGTTGTAAATACCGATCTGAGAGCTCGGTAGATAATATTTGCAGGAAGCTTGAACTATTAGTTTTAGCTTCGAAAATCATTCTGAAGACTGTTCCGCTGCCGGTGAAAGGAGAAGCTGCCTCTACGGATTTCGCCGCGATCTGGTATGTTCCAGCTGTTTGATTTAGTTTGCTTTTTGTGATTGATGCTGGCATGTGCAGAATGCCGCCAGGGTTTTGCTCTACCGGAATTGTTATTGTGTGATTTACATAATCCATGAGCGTTGTATTCCAGCCTATTTTGATGTCTAAACTGTAGAGATCTTCTATGTTGGTGATGTTAAAGTCCACTGTGAAAGTTAGACCTGCCTGCACTTCAGTTACTTCCGGGTTCACACATACAGCAGGCATCGCCGCGACCCGGACAATCCATCTATCTTCTCCTATCGTACCGTTCAGATCAAGCACTCTTAACTTTAAAGTGTACGTTGCTGGAGTGATCAAGCTTATGTTCCAAGTGGCTAGAACATCATTTACGATTTGAACCTGCCCATTGTTTGTCAATGTGATTCCTTCGGAACTCCATGAAGAAGGATTTTTGCCTTTTCCGAAGCTGATTGTGAAGTTTGCAAATGTTGCTCCAACAGCTGTTCCATTCTTCGCCGTACCTTCAAGATCTACCGCGCCTTTAAAAACAGGCGGAGCCAACAAGTCAGTTATTGTTTTGAAATGAGCTGTTGGGACGGTAAAGTCAGTCACTATTTCTGTTTCCGGATCCCCCAGGAGGTTAAGATTGAAATATGTCCATCTGTGAACGTTTTCGCTGTACTGATTCTCTTTTGAGACTTGTAATGCCTTACCTAGATTCCTTGTACCACTGTTCAACGTAGAGAAGAAAGATCTGTCAAAAACTTCTCCTGGACCAGCTGTCATACCTGAGAAGTACCAGCCATACCTAGAGTTACCTATGAAAGCGAAAGCACCACTTGAGTTAAAGATGAAGTGTTCAGCAATGGACTCGGCAGATCCACCTCCCAGCTCGTCAAATGCTGCAGCATAACAGCCCAAACTGTACGCCATAAAATACTCGGTGTTGGTAAGGCTGTCAACACTTGATGTTCCCAGCCCCATGACAAACTGGGCATTGGTATGTCCATCATGGTTCACTATGTGAGTGCCGCCATTTAGTTTGCTGATGACTGCGGAGGCGCTGAATGTTCCATCTCTATCGTATAATCTCGTTGTAGTGTACTGAGGTATTATGTCTGTTGCAAGGTCTTTTCCATTTCCGCCTACAGTTTCATCGTCAAGTTCTTCACCGATCATCAACGCTTTGTTAAGGTAAGGTGCATCAGGGTTTTGTTCATATGCCAAGGTTTTGTTAACGAAATTTGCTGCTTCCTCCGCTGTCTCAACTGTGGCTCTTCCTATGTATACTTCAGCGAAGAAATCAGCTTCTTCTCCAGCAGTTGCATTTTCGGGGCCCTCTTCAAACACTCCTTCTCCAAATATGGTGTCGTTGTCGTTGTCCCAGCTTCCATCAAGAGCGCCATAGTACATGTCACACGGGATATTTCGGTCCACAGTCGGTCCAGCTCCAGCGAAAGCGTAGACGCCTCTTGCAGGAATAATCTCGTCGTCTCCACCCAGCAGTACATACTCAGTACCCCAATTTGAATATGCATCTTTTATGAAATTCCTAATGTGTGCTGCTGTATCATTGAATTTGCTTCCACATCCATCTCCATACAATCCATCGCAGTTATAGTCTGAACAATTCTTAATATCCTCGACCAAGACGATTGTTGCGTTTAACCCTTTCAGGATTTTCCAGTTTACCAATGGTTGAAATGAAGACTGCAGAGCATTACTCGTTATGATTACGTAGTTGTACGAGTCTGATGCATTCACGAAAGGTGTTGGCTGCGAGTACGTCATTGTATTTGCCCAAGATTCTATGTCATCGGGGTTATCCACGATGTTGGCGACTAGGTCTTTGTCTTGCGGCATTTTTCTTAGTAAAGGAGAAAACTCGTCTGCTTCGTTTAGATTTATAGTTATCGTCATCGTTTCAAAGTAAGATATTTCGCCAGTCTTGGGAATGTATTGAATTGGATAAATTGTTAGTGGAAGTATTTTGAAGCCTCTTAGGTGCTGTTCCGAAACGTGTGAGCAAAAAACAGTGGGAAACGGATTCGCGGACCCGTAGACTTTCAAGTTTGGATGGTCTGGAACAGTAGTGTTAGAAGATATAGGTCTAAGTGTTTTTCCATATTCCAACGTAAATCTGCCTTCCAAGGTTTTTTTGTCAAAATCCGTTACGATTACATCTCCTACGTCTTTATCTTGAGGGATCAAGACTTCAATTGTTTTACAAGGCAAAATTGGGTCGCCTGGAGCACCGTACACTGGAATATTTGCCATTCTAACAGAATAATAACCAGAGATCTTGCTTACAACTGGCGGGGGAAAAGCCAAGTTTATGATGATGGAATTGCGTAGTGTTGTGATTTGAATGGTTTCACAAGGATTTCGCTTTTCAACGGTTCCGTTACGCGGTTTTACAAGCTCAGTTTCCAGAGCGTTTGTCGAGAATGGTAAAACAATCGGTAAACAGCATATCAAAAAGATTAAGATTGAACAAACGTGTTTAGTCATAGTGCATCACAAAGTAATTCTCCTTCTCAGTATTATCTTTTATGGAATATACCTCTATTTCAGCTCTTTCACTGATTCATATGTAATAAGGCATCATTATTTTTGGTGTGTTGCGAAAACAGGATAAGAGGGAGTTTTTCAAAGTTTTTCACTCTCGGATGTTTTTTCACGAATGGCAACTATGACCTAGCAGGTGTTTTTAAGCATGATCATGAAATGAGAGCCATGGAAAAGCTATTTTTAGACCTGAATGTTTCATTGCACACCCATAAGCAACAACTGAAGCAGCAGGGATAGTAGCGCCAGCAAGAGTCTAAGTATTCGTTTTCATCCAAGTCTAGATGAGTTATTTTCTGTTTTGCTTATGAATAAATTTCTCTCTTTCTGAGAACCTTTGTTTCCTTTTTTTGGAAAGTTTTCCCAAAAGCCTCAGAGCATATGTTTCTTCATCTGCATCTCTGGTTTTGATGATTCCCGCTTCTTCAGCCTTTGAGAATAGTTCTTCGCCTTTTTTTGTACGGATTATTGTGAATGTCCATCCGTCTAATCCTAGACCTCCTATTGAAATGTCTGCCAGCTCAGAGCTGAAATCATTGCAAAATTCACAGCTTTTTCGGGTGAACTGTTTCACTTCTGCAAGAGAGATATTTTTGACTCCAGAGTTTGTCGTTACAAACATTTTTCCCTTAATATTCATTTTCTTTATGCTGTTCAAGTTGATGCCTAATGCCTTTTGAATATGTCTTTCCATAAGTCCTTCATAGGTAAAGCTCTCTGAACACATAAGTCCAATCAAAAATTTTATAGGAGCAATATACTTCCTAAGGCCAAGCATTTGCATTTTCCTGATTGCACGGATTTGGCATGGTGTACCCACAAACGCTACGCTCACTCTTTTCTGTTTGAATCCCTCTGTTAAGGCGAGGATGTTAGGCGAGTAGGAGTATCTTGTCCCGGCACATTCTAAAATCTCCTCAGGGGTTACCGCCAGTCTTGGAACTGGAAAAAATGGCTTCTCTTGACTGACTCCCGAAACAATAGCACTATCAATGAGTCCATCCTCTAAAGCGAACAACAAGAGTGCGGTAGCGATGCCTCCGTCTTGACAAGCCTTCAGAACTTCACTTCTTTCGGCTTTAGCCACAGCCAGTTGACGATACACCCCAAACTCTTCCGTGACTTTTCTTTCTCTACCAAATGTGAAACTCTCAGCCTTAGGCCATGACCATTCATACTGAGGGCAGATTCCTGCGCATATGCCGCAGGTTTTACATTCTTCTATCAATCTCGGCTTTCCTTGTATATACTCCAAACAGTTAAAGGGGCAGACAATCACACATGCACCGCAACCAACACATTTCCCAGACCCGACAACACTTTTTTCAAGAGTTTCTTCGAAACTTACTTTGCTGTAGCTCATGGCTAATCACTCATAGAGAGAAAGATAGCTTGCGTTTAAGTTTAAAACTTTTGGAATCAAGTCCATAATGGAAATGCGCGTCTGAAATCACTATCCGAGTCTTCATAAGTCATTCTCATCAACCTCTGTCCAACAATAACCATTGTCCTATGTATATAGTCCCATAATAACCATTAACATGAAAACATTCGAAAACCACATAAGTGATGAGCGCTCTTAAAAGTCAAAACAAACATTGACAAATAAAGAGGTGCAAGCTTATCCCCAAGTCGAACATTAGCCATGAAAGAATTAAGATTGGAGTTTTTAAGTGCGGTAACATCGCGTCATCACCTTTGTTTGAACTTCTTCTAGACGAACTGGCTGATCGAAAAGATATTGAAACCCGAACCGTGACCACAGGTTCAAAGATGGGTGTTAGAGATGTTGAAGATGCTTTACCAAAGATCTTTGAATTTAGCCCAAATCTTTTAGTTTTCATATCTCCTAACCCGTCGATACCAGGGCCAGCAAAGGTTAGAGAGAGGTTATCAAACAAGGGTATACCTAGTGTAGTTATTTCGGATGCTCCAGCAAAGCGTATTAAGAAAGAACTTGAAGAGCAAGGTTTAGGGTATATAATCATCATGGGTGACCCGCTTATTGGGGCGCGAAGAGAGTTTCTGGACCCCATAGAAATGGCAATATTTAATTCAAACATAATTAAAGTGCTTGCTATTGTTGGTGTTTACAGGATAATTCATCAAGAAATTGACAAAATGATACACGCTACTAAGACGGGGTTAAATCCAGTCTTCCCTAAGTTGATAATTGATGCCGACATCATTCGAGACCGATCTGATTTTAAAAATCCCTACGCAAAAGCCAAAGCCTTAGCTGCATACGAACTAACTGAGAAAATTGCCGAGATTAATATCCAGGCCTGCTTTAGAGAGAGCGAAAGCAATAAGTACATTCCTCTTGTCGCTTGCGCACATGAAATAGCTCAGATAGCTGCTAAATTAGCTGAAGAAGCTAGGGAAATCGAAAAATACAGCGATACTTTGGTTAGGAAACCCCATTCGAAGAGCGGGAAACTCAAAGTTAAAACCAAATTGATGCTCCCTCCAACTCTAGATGAAGAGTTCTATCGTAATGGTTAAAGAATATAAAAAAAAGCATGTTTCAGTATACACGCTCTAGGTGTAACGGTTTCCGAACAAATCTTGACTGCGTTATACATGATCCTCGGTGCTAACAACACGCTAATCGCTTGGAAGGAAAAACTTAGCCTAACAGCAGGTTTTCGATTGTTTTAAATATCAAAAGGCACTGTCCACATAGTAAAATACTGTAGGAGAGTTTAACAGTTTGACAGAAGTTGTTGAAAAAGGACTGAAGAAAATAGGTGTAACAGTTTCTAAACCGATCCTTGCCATTTTGTGTCTAATCTTCGGCGTAGTCGTAATAGCGTGGAAGGAATCGCTAAACCTAATAGTTGGCTTATTTCTTATCATAGAGGGTCTTCTTTTACTAACAGATTACCTCGAACTGAAAAAACAACAGCCACCGTCTTCGCCATCCTAAAACTTATCTATCTTTGTCCGTTTATTCGAATTAGCGATTTCAATCGAGCAAGGCAAAAGTAATTGTCGAAAACTGAAATCCAGAACCTTTTGGTAGTTGGAATCGATACGGTTCCTATTGCTAATTCCGCAAAAGAAGCAGGTCACAAAATTTATGCAGCAGATTATTTCGGTGATGTAGACCTTCGCCATGTTTGCACCGGGTGTGAAGCGGTGATTGAGCAGAAACGGGGAAAAAGTTGTGGAAAGATGGAATCAAAATTCAAACCAGAAGTTTTTTTAAAAATAACGAAATCCTTGCTTGAAAAATATGAAGTAGATGCAATCTTGCTTTCTTCTGGTTTAGATGATTTTTCTGATGTTCTGCATGAGCTAAACGGTTTGGTTCCGATTTTGGGGAATTCTCCAGAAGTTATTGAGAGAGTCCGGAAGAAGCCAAGATTTTTTGAAGATCTTAGATGTCTGGGAATAGCTCATCCTGAAACAGCGGTTGTGAAAAGTATTGATGAGGCAAAAGCTACAGCCGTTGAAATAGGCTATCCAGTTGTGGTAAAGCCTGCTGAAGGCTTTGGAGGAGTAGGAATAAGAACTGCGCAGAACTCGAAGGAAATTGAAAGAGTGTTTTTTGAAGCTTTTTTAGTTAGTAAAAGCCTTTTGATTCAGAAATTCATTAAAGGGATTCATGCGAGTGTATCTTTTCTGGCAACTGATGACAATGTTAAAGCTTTAACATTGAATGAGCAATTGTTAGGGTTGCCTTTTCTCTTTCAACAAGAGCACTTTGGATATTGCGGTAATATTGTCCCTTTACATCTCGCTAACTCAGTTTCTGAAAGATGCAAGCTTATAACCGAGAAAATCGCTTCACATTTTAAGCTTAAGGGTTCAAACGGTATTGACTTGGTAATTCCTAAGGAAGGCACTCCTTACGTGGTGGAAGTAAATCCACGATTCCAAGGCACTCTGGAATGTGTTGAAAGGGTTCTAGGAATAAATCTAGTGAAATCACATATTGATGCCTGCCTACATGGTTTCCTGCCAACCGTAAAGGAAAAGGCATTAACCTTCTGCACCCGATTAGTTTTGTATGCTCCTAAACCTATCATAGCCCCTAACCTAACCATTTTTCCAGAAGTTAGAAACATTCCCCTTCCAGAAATCATAATCGAGAAAGGAGAACCATTATGCTCAATCATAACCGAGGAAAAGAATCGGGATTTTTCATTCCAGAAAGCTAAAAAGCTGACTAAATCGATTTATAATATGGTCCATCCAGCTTAATTTTCCAAAAGAACCGAGCCCATTTGTCGAGCTGCCTTGATTGCGGGAGGTGCTACTATCATGCTTATCAAGGTAGAGAGAGCAGCCTTCATTGATGTTTCAACAGCTCCAATAGCCCACCATGACTGTAATCCACTTACATCAAGCGCATAGATAAGCTGGTAGGTTTGACAAGGTACTAAAATGAAAATGCGAAATAAGACGTCAGCTTCTAATCCAATAAAAGCAGAAAGTGCAATAACATATAAAAGGCGCACACCAGTAGATTTAGTGTTCCACAAGTCTTTCCGTCTTTTTAAGATGACAACCGAGACGAGAAGACAACCGAAGGCAAGATAAACATCCCACATACCCCAAAAGGGAAGCTCCCACGAAACTGGTGTAATGAAAAACGCTCCCAATAAAGCCGAATAATAGATTAACGCTATTTTCCATTTTCCCCTAAAAATAAGGCTTGAAATCACTGCACCAATTGGTGCGCCAAGTGTAAAAAGGAATTCTGCGGAACCTCGGATATAAATAGAGTGACCAACCATCACTCCAATGAAAGTAGAAAAGAAACTTGCATATGGTCCTAATATAATTCCGCTGATAGGTTCAGCTATAAAAATCCAACTATACCATACACCAGAAATGTTTAGAAGCGGCCCCATTAACGAGTCGCAAACTATAGTAAACGCTGCGAAAACAGCAATTAATGATACAAACGATGACTCTTTCAATCTTTTCATTCAGTTTCACTTGTTGATCGCGCGCGCTGCCTTTGTGATTCTAAGGTATACTCTAACCTTTCTAAAAAACGATTCGAAAAGCTTAACTGTTATCACTATGTATGCTCTTAAAGAGCGGAGTATTATTGTTCATATCTAGTTTCAGTGTTAGTTACCGCAATTGTTAATATGAAGTTCTAGAATTCTAGATAACTCCTTAGGAAGAGATATTATGACGATTGTTAAGACCTTAGAGAAGCTTTCAAACGCTTGCGGTGTATCTGGTAGAGAAGATGAAGTTAAAGGTTTAATGAAGAAGTTCCTGAAACCCTACGTAGACGAGATTAGAGAAGACAAGCTTGGAAACGTTATCGGAATAAGAAAAGGAAAGAAAAACGCTCCAAAAGTGATGCTGGCAGCTCACATGGACGAAATAGGCTTGCTGGTTAAAACAGTGTCAAAGGAAGGGTTCTTGCAGTTTGCAAAAATAGGTGGAATAGATGACCGCATCCTATTGGCTCAAAAAGTCATAGTTTACACAGAAAAAGGATCACTACATGGAATAATCGGTTCAAAACCACCACACATCCAAAAAGAGGAAGAACGCAAAAAAGTCATCACCTACGACCAGCTTTTCATAGACATTGGAGCAAAAAGCCAAGAGGAAACTAAGAAAATGGGAGTGAAAATTGGGGATCCAATAAGTTTCGACGTGAGATTTTCAAAAGTTGGGAAGGACACTGTGGTTGGCAAGGCTTTTGATAACCGTATTGGATGCGCAGTGATGATTGAAGTAATGAAAAGACTGAACAAAAATAAATGCACAGTCTATGCAGTTGGAACTGTGCAGGAGGAAGTTGGGTTAAGAGGAGCGGCAACAGCTGCCTTTGGAATAAATCCAGACGTTGGCATCGCAATTGACGTGACAGTGGCTGGCGATATGCCTGGAGTAAGGGAAACTGAAGCACCGATAAAAATAAGGAAGGGCCCATCAATCACAGTTGCAGATCGAGGATTAATAACACATCCAAAAGTTCTGCGGTTGTTGGTAGATGCGGCTGAAGAAAACAAGATTCCATACCAGCTTGAGGCAGGCTTGCCAGGCTCAACGGATGCAGCACGTATATTATTAACAAGAGAGGGTGTTCCAAGCGGCGTCATATCAATACCAACACGATACATTCATAGTCCAACAGCTTTGCTCAGCATAAAAGATGCGGAAAACTCTGTTAAATTGACAGTGGCTGCCATTCAAAAAGTTCCAAAATATTTCTAGTTTCCCTTCTTTTTATTTTGTGCCGAGCCTTTTTCCCAGTCTGAGCTTAGAGTTCTTTCGTTAGATATTTTATGAAGAGAAATGTCAGAGCTACAGATAACAGGTAAGGCAGGCCCCAAATTAAAATCTGATTTAATGAAGGCATTGCTTGTAACACATCCTGCACGAATTGGCTTTCCACTATCCCCTGCGGAACGCTGTTAACAAGTCCGTGGGCAAACACTAGTGGCACTAAATTCCTCGTTTTGCTGTAGAAATAGCCAAATAGCAATCCGACCAGAAAAGTGTAGCCTACGTAGAAAATCATATGGGTGAAGTTGAAGGGATAAAGATCCCACACGAAATGCCAAACTCCAAATAATATTGCTTGAATAAGTATGGCTCTGTTGGAAGTATACAGCTTTTCAAGATGTGTTTGAATGTAACCTCTAAACAGTCCCTCTTCACTGATGCCTACACATAAAGTCATGAACGGCAGTGACAGAAGGAAAGGTAGAACGTTGTAGGATTGAACTGGTGTTTGGCTGGTGACACAATAGATTGCGAAATATGAAATTAGCGATGCTACCCCGCCTAGAATGAGGAAAAACAAGAATCCAAAAAGCAGTGACCTCCCAATGTTTCTAATTTTAAAACCGAAAGCTGAAACATCAGTTTTTTCAACAATGACTATTGTTAGAATTATAAGGTAAATTAAAGGAGTTTTCTCGTAAGGCATACTGAACAAAAGCACAGAGGGAATTCGAACAAACAATGCTAGGATGAAAAGCGCGAAAATCCATGAAAGAACAGTGTTTTTGTCCCTTCCATCTATTTCTTCAGAGGACTCCTTTTTGGAGGAGGTTCTACATATAACATAAATTGGAATTATTAATAGAACTGAGAGAAGAATCGGGATATAGGTTATTGACTCGTTTTCTACTCTGGATAGATGTGCTGTTGAAAGGATGGCCGCTGCAACTGTGAAATAGATTAGAATGACTTTTTGAGCTGAGCTTCCGGTCAAAGTCATGCCATCCAATGATTACATTATTCAATTCGCTTAGGCAATTAAGCTTTTTGCGTTTCTAGAAGCATAGAATGATTTAAGATGAAGAGGTCTTCTACTACTTGTATGGTTGAAGATGGCTGAAGAAAAGGGCTTTGAGTTTCTGGAGCATACGGCGGATGCTTATGTTGCTGCTTACGGAAAAGATTTGGCTGAAGCCTTTGAGAGGGCGGCTGTTGCAATGTTTGATGTTATGACTGAAGTTGAAAAGGTTGAAGCAGAAGTTGAGGATAACGTTAAGGTTCAGGGGGAGGATGAGTTTGCCTTGCTTTATAGTTGGCTTGAGGATTTGATTGTGAAGTCTGAGATAAATGGAATGTTATATTCCAAGTTCAAAGTTTTAAAGATAGATAAAGGTTCAAGTGGCTTTAAGTTGGAAGCAAAAATTTTTGGAGAAAAATTTAATCCGGAAAAACATCCTCAGAAGATCGGTGTAAAAGCTGTTACATATCACCGTATGGAAATTCTGAAGGAGCCGAATAAGGTTACGCTGAGGTTTATTCTTGATATATAAAGGCATGAATGAAAAGACACACACGTGGAAAAAACGATCATGCAAATTAGAAGGTTACTCACAAAAAAGACCGGTATGTGATATTTTGACTTGGTCATTAAATCATTCTTGATTCATGTGCGTACGGGCTCCATGTTGTAGATTACGGCTGTCGACTGGGTGTGCAACTTCTCTAACAGAAATGTTTGGCTCGCTTCTAGCTTGTGTCTGCGTGTCCCTTTTTTTTAAGAATTCTAGAAGCTTGTAAACTGAATATTTTAACATTGCTGATAAACAACAGAAAAAAAAGGGAAAGTTACTGTTTTAGGGGGTTGTGTCCTTCTATGATGAAGGTGAAGTTTTCTATCGTTTCTGTAGGGTATGGCATTATGAAAGTTAGGTCTATCGTGTCCATGAGGTAGGTGTTAATTCTGTAATCATCGCTGAACAGAAGGTTAAGCAAAACTCTGCCTTGCTCGCTGTGTTCCGCCTTTATGAGCGGACATAAGTAACGGTTTCCTTCACTGTCCACTGCGTAAAGCTTCACTTGATCGATTAGAGAATGTGAATAGTTCAGTCCTTCCCATCCCTCCCTGAGTCTAAACTTAACCTTATAGCCAGCTATGCTCACGTCTTCAGCTTGGACATGCACTTCTCTAACAACATCGTTCTCAACGTCGTGAATATTTATGACGCCGTAATCCACGTAGTCGCTTCCGTTCCAAACAAACAGTGTTGGACAGCCACCGCCACCGCTGAAGGATGCTCTCAACGTGTGGTCAGCGTCCGTGGTGACGGTTATTGGGTTGCCGTTAACTCGTTGTCCGTCAAGACGCCAATACATAAAGTAATAATCTGGGTCAGGAATGGCTGTGACTTGAACTGATTTCTTTTCAAAGTATTCGTGGGTTCCAGGTGCTGGATCTGTTGTTCCGCCAAAACCAGTGGTGATAGTCAAAGTAACATTGTTAGTGATGGTGATATAATCAAAGCTTACACCAGGTCCCGAGTCGCCGAAGATTCTGATGCCTACCTTGTCTATTTCGCCGGTGTACCACTCTGTGATAGCCCATGTTTTTGTTTCTGCACTAGTGCTGTTGGGACCATATAACCACGTTTCGTCTGAAGCACGCCTTGCTTCAAACCTCCATGAGTCTATAGGCAGGCAGGTGCAGCTGACAGTGGCGAATTCAAGAACTTCAGAATTGAAAGTCCATGATTTAGTCATCCTGGCGGAGCTGTGGCCTGAGTGGATCATGAGGCAGCCAATGTCACCGTTTGTCCATAGCTGTCCTCCGCTGCATGACCAGCCTTCCAAGAAATCGCCGTCATACAGGTCTTCCACTTCCTCCACGTCAAGAGAATACCATCCCTCTGCGGAAGTAGCGTTCACTTTGATATAGCACTCACCCTTACCGACAACCGATTCTGTAACGCCCGTTCCAAGCTCAGATTTATCCACGAGTTCTCGGTTTTGATCGTAAAGGTATAAATTGTAATCTCGGTTCGGGGGAGGTGTCATTTTCACGAATACCATTTTTCCCGGTGTTACGCTAATCTTGAAGTAATCATCGCGATCATAAGTATAGTCAATGTAAAGCCACGAGTAGCTTCCAGCCTGTATTGTGTCAGCGTCGTCAAAGCTGTCGTTGTCGTCCGGGTTAAGGTTTAGAGTCACCGAAGTCGTCAGGTCCTTGTCCATAATTGTGCCGTCGACGGACTGTTCACAGTATTCCACCTTCGCCGTTATGGTGAGCGAGTGTCCTACAGAGTTTTCGGTGTCAAGTATCCAGTGGAATACAACGCCTAAGGCTGTGTCCACGACGTAATCTCGAGCTGGCACAGTAATGTAAGCCTTGTCCATGCCAGTGTCTACTAGTTCAAGTTTTTCTATACTGCTATAGTAAGATTCAGCTAGGTAGTCACGCAAAGCCATCGTACAAAGTATGAAACTAACAGGAAACGTTAATGGAAAGGTGCCGACGCCCAATATGAAGCCAGTTCCTCCTAAAAATAAATTTCCCGTGCCCAATGCATTGCGAAAGATTTTATAACTGTCTGGTTCGGGTGGCGGCAGGCCTGGGTCAAATCTAAGATTGTAGCCTCGTATGTTGTCATAGGTAGGCTCTTCGACAATGTTGAACCGTGTTTGGGGATGAGGGTCATTGAATTCCAGTTTTAGGCGTTTGATGAAGAAGCCGTTGGAGATCTGCTGTAAATACATGGTTCCTTGGTTGAAGCATACAAGTTCAGACCCGCTCTCTAGTCCGCCATATCCTCTGAAACCCCCATGATCTTCAATTCCATAGGAGAAGTCACTGAAGATTGAGCTTACAGATTTATAGTTTATCCATATGCGGCTTTGAGGGTAGTATGGAGCAACGTATTCTGAAGGTGCGTTTTCCAAGACAATTTGAAATGTCAGTCGCCTTTGATCTACAGCAGTTAGTACGTTCTCCCAAGTTATGACGAAAGCACTAAAAAGCAACGAAGAAACTCGGTAAGTGGTTATCTTAGCAGCCGAGTCAATGAACAGGTCTGTCCAAACTCCAGCGATGAGAGCGTTAGGGGTTACAGAGGAAGGAATGTCTTTTGGCACGCGGGTTGTGGACTCGCTTAAGTCAAAGCAAACGAATCCGTTGCTGCACACCCAAACTCGTTTATACTCAGCGCTGTTATATCCACCCCAAAACCGAAATGTGAGATAAGGCGGAAAATCAACCCATGCTCCCCAATCAACACCCACGTCAGAATATTCATTGTAGTAATCGACAACATAGTTCTCTTCGTCAAACCACCAGAGATCTTCCCAAGGCGCTTGATACGTAATTCCCATTCTGGAATTCGCAGTCATAGAAACATTCATATTTATAAAATCCGCACCACCATAGTCTTGAAAATTTTCGATGTACTTGTCAATGGAAACGCCTAAACCCACGGAGGCTTCATTATTCGTATTACTGTTTTCAACGAAGTCCAGTATGTCAACAGTATGATATGGTCTTTCGATTTGCCATGCCCAAGCTAACGGAAGCACTAGCGATAACAGGATGATTGTTGTGATTATGGCTGCTAATGTTTTTTTCATGGCTGTTTCGCCTCTATCGAAAGTGTGTATAGTGTAAACGCAGAAGGGGGGTTTGACACCTGGATGTACCAGTTGCCCGACTGGTTGATTGTATACGTGATTTGCTCTATGCTGTCAGGTTTTCTAGAAGAAGAGTTTACAACTAGACTGCCGTCTGGACTGTAAAAGTATAGGTCAAGGTAGAGTCCACGGGGTTCTGGCATAGAAAGCTGCATGCTGACCACCTGGTCTTCGTCAAGCCATATTTTATAGTAGTCTTCTGGGTCATCGCCCCAGTGAATGAAGCCTGTGTGGTTGCCGAAGCTTATGGTTCTCGCGGTTTCAAAGCTGTCGCCAGCGTCAGCTATCACCCGCAACACTATAGGCAACACGACTTTCTTGTAGGCTGTTCCGTTGTAGTAAGTGATTTCTGAAGCGACTGTTATCTGATGTGACTTGTCATTTGCGGTTCTTAGAATCCAGTGTGCCGGAGCGTTGAAGTAG
The DNA here is from genome assembly GCA_030628925.1 of Candidatus Bathyarchaeota archaeon. Taxonomy (GTDB): domain Archaea; phylum Thermoproteota; class Bathyarchaeia; order Bathyarchaeales; family Bathycorpusculaceae; genus SOJA01. The sequence goes on from DAOVQA010000004.1 coordinate 18,564, forward strand.
ACGGCGCTTGGTTTGTTTATGCCTTCCAAGTTGGTAGAAGCCTTCATGTATTGTTCAGACTCTCTATATTGGCTGTAATCCGCAACAGAGAGATTTTCAAATTGACCAGTGTAGTGTAGTCGTCCATTCAACCTATACCAATTGGCCCATCTCACCTGAGAGGGTTGGGTATCGTTGTAGAAGGTTATGTTGACGTTTTTCACGAAGCCATTTCCAACTTCAGCAGCTACAGAGACGTTCATGTATAGAAAGTCGTTGTCACCATAATCCATCATCTCTTCAATGTAACCGCCAACGTAAATTGTTAGGTTGAGACTTGCTTCCTCGTTTGTGTATGCATTCTCAGCAACTTGATGTATATCGGGCATTTCTGATGGTCTTTCAATCTCCCACGTGACCGTTTCAGCAGTTATGCCTTCAGGCGTTGGCGACTGTGAAAAGAAGCCGTTCAGCGAAAGCATTACTAAGCTTACTGGAACGATTATGGCTATGGCAACTGACGATATTACCCATTTACGACGACTTTTCTGTTTTTCCATTCTTAATTTCTCCTTTCGTTTTTTGTTCTCTTTCCACTCTTTCACTTAAAGGCTATGTTCAACAGATTATTTAAATGTTAATACTAATAGTGTCAACCTAAGAGTTAACTTGTGTTTTTCCGACAGCTTAACCCTCGTTGCTAGCGCGCGCAGAAGGGCTGCGCAGACTACAACAAGCTTTCTCTTCATTGCTTGTCATCCTCGTTTTTCTTTCTGTTGTTCCTCAGTTTGACTGCTACAGCGGCTACGATGGCGGCGCCTATTGGGATGGCTGCCAGCCACAAGAATGACTGCGGCGGCTTCTCCATCTCCCACATGTTCGTATCCTCAATTTTCAGCGTGTACATTGACCAAAGGTTGAGCTTTCGGTCTATGAGGTAGAATTGATACGCTTTTTCCAATAGGAAACCAGTAGACCTATCCCAGTATTCTTCTATGGTGAAGTTTGCCATGTCCGAAAAGAATGACTTAACATATGAGTATTTTAGTCGGTTTACTTCCCTTGTCACTCCGCCGTAGCTTCTATAATCAGTATCGTTTAATGTGATATCAACATACGCCAACTTAGTCTCATTCCACATGGGGAATGTATCAACTTTGTCTCCGAATCCTAGGTTTGCAGCGATGATGTAGAAATAATATGCTGGAGAACTCAGTAAATTCGAGGAAAAATTCCTAATAAGCTCGCTTCCATCAGCATCATGCACTGTCTCACGAATCGTCACGGTTGTGCCAGAAACCTTTAACACCTCAACCTTAACCCACACCGCATCAGAATAGTCCCAAGCAACGCTTGAACCTAGCCTTGCGACTCTGTATTTCACCCAGTCGCCAGTCTTAACTCCTACCACATCGGCTTCAGCGTCTCCACCACGCACCAAGCAAGACATCGAAGTCATCAGCAACAATATTAATGCGACAGACAATTCCTTGTTTTTTTTCATCTTCCTTATTTCTCCTTTTTTTGTTCTCTTTCTGCCCTTAAAACTATGCATAACTGATTATTTCAACATTGTTGATAAACAGAAAAAACAAGCAGAGAAACTCCAGAAATTGCAACAACCAAAAAATCAACAGTAATTTCTAAACAGCCTAGCGCGCTAATTGAATTCCAGATTGATGATTCTGTTTAGTTTAGCGTTTGTTCCAGATGGATGTTGCTTATTGGCCCAAATCATACAAAAAACTATTTAGTGTGGTTTATTCATTTCAACGCTA
>DAOVQA010000001.1:0-28542 GCA_030628925.1 Candidatus Bathyarchaeota archaeon
AAGAGCTTGCTGAACACTTGTTAACAAGCCAATGGCTGAGGAATACATCTCTGCATGCTTCACAGAATCCAAAGATATTCCCTTCAGAACTCCTCTGACAGCTGGATTTCCAATCTCGCCTAAGGAACTATTCAACGAGTCGACGATTTCATTTTCAATCTTGATCTGTTCCTTAAGAAAATCTGTCAATTCATCCTTTGACAAACATTCGCCTCCTTTCACAAAGATATGCTAGGCTTTAGGAATAAATCTTTCCGCAATCTCTCTTCCAAACTTCCTGCACTTTTCAAGTCCAGCCTGGTCCGGGGTATATTTAATCAGAAGCGGAGATTCGATCACGTCCATACCAAACTTGTGTTTCATGATCTCAAGAACCAACCGTGGTGCTTCACCACTCCACCCGTAAGAACCAAAAGCCGCCCCAATCTTATCTTTTAAGTCAATGTTTTTCACCGTGACTTCCTCGAAAAGCTTCTTCATGTCAACAGTCATGTCATGATGATAGGTCGGGATTCCAATTATTATAGCATCGAAATTCGTTAGCTCCTCTGGTGTGGCGTAGTACTTCACTTCAACTTCTACTCCCGAAATGGTTCTGGCTCCTTCTGCAACCGCTCTAGCCATCTTCTGCGTGTTTCCAGTTCGACTATAATAAAGAATAAGGATTTTTGCCATAAAGACCCTCCACGTGATTATGCAGGGCTCTCCTCAGAAGTTGCTGGCGGCACAAATACCCGCGTCGCAAGTTCTTTGTCAATCATGAACAATCCGTTGCCTTCTTTTCCAACCAGTTTCAATGTGGCAATAATGTCATTGTCGTTTGCTTCTTCCTCGATCTGCTCGGTGATGAACCATTGTAGAAAGATCTTTGTAGCATGGTCCTTCTGGTCAATCGCAAGGTTAACAAGGTCATTGATGCACTTGGTCACAAACTTCTCGTGCTCCAAAGTCTTCTCAAAAATCTCCAAGGGAGAACCAAACTCCATTGGCGGCTGTTCAACAGCCATAAGCTTAACCTGTCCCCCCTGATTGTTGATGTAATCATAGATTTTCATGGCATGAGTCATCTCTTCCTGATACTGAACCATAAACCAGTTGGCAAACCCCTTCAATCCTTTGAACGTGCTGTCAGCAGACATGGATAGATATAGATACGCTGAATAAATCTCCCTGTTGATCTGTTTATTTAGAGCCTCCGTCATTCTCTCACTTAACACGCTATCACCTCCCCTTCAATCTACTAGGTTGTGCTGTTTATGCCTATTTAAAATATCATCAGCAAGTTTGTCTAGTGCCCTGAAATCATCTTCCCTCGGAAAGCCTTTTATGACAACAGGTTCAAGTAACTCAACCTTTAAGTTAGACAGCATCCCCGTGATTTGTTCCACCATTCTGCCACCCCAGCCATAAGATCCTATTATTGACGCAAACTTCACCTTCGGCCTTAAGGCATTTGCAAGATAGGCCGCATAAACAACATTTGGATGCGGTCCAACTAAGACTGTAGGGGAACCTATTACGATTGTAGCAGCATCCACCAAGGCCATTGCCAATTTTCCAATGTCTGTTCCAGCTAAGTCAAACTGCTTCACGGTTACGCCTTTTTCGACTAAAACACCAACAAAGTATTCCACCATCTTCTTAGTACTACCGTGCATTGAAATATAAGGCAATACAACGATGTTTTTAGGCGGAGCGTAAGCCCAATCCCTGTATGCTTGAAGTATAAACTCTGGGTTATCATAGATGGGGCCGTGGCTGGGTGCTATCACGTCTATTTGCAAATCTTTTATTTTCTCTAAATTCTTCTGAATTACTGTTCTAAAAGGCATCATGATTTCTGCGTAATACCTTTTTGCCGCCTCGTAGACTGTTGCTTCATCAGTAACATACAAGTCAGACGTTGCAAAATGGGAACCAAACAAATCGCAGGTGAAAAGCATTTTATCTTCTCTTAAGTATGTGAGCATTGTCTCTGGCCAATGAACCCAAGGAGCATGGATAAACTCTAACGTTTTATTCCCTAATGACAGTGTTCCCCTATCTTCTACAGGCTTGATTTTGCTTTCAGAGATTAGAAGCAAGTCCATGAGCAGATTTTTACATTTAGGTGTTGCAACGACCATCGCGTCTGGATATACCTTCAATATTTGAGGCAGTGCTCCTGAATGGTCTTGTTCCGCATGATTTGCAACTACATAATCTATTGTTTTAACGTCCAGCTGACTCAGGTTGTTTATCAATTCATTTGCCATAGTTGGATCAACAGTGTCTATCAAAGCCGTTTTTTCACTGCCCTTAATTAGATAAGCGTTATAACTTGTCCCATCAGGAAGCGGAATAAGTTCATCAAAAAGTCGCCTATCCCAATCAACCGCTCCAACCCAGTAAACATCTTTTTTTAATTTTCTTGGTTTCATTTTATTCTACCTTTTCAAACTGATCTTTTGTTGCTCCGCAAAGTGGGCAGACCCAGTCATCCGGTAGTTCTTCAAACGGAGTTACCGGTTTTACGCCAGAGTCAGAATCACCCTTTTCCGGGTCGTATATATACCCACAAACAACACATTTGTATTTAGCCATTTTTTCACCTACATTCACTTGACGTATCATTCTTTTACATGCTTTAGATTATAGCTTATTTTCACGCCGGCCTGCTCGAAAAGTTTTCCAACTGGACAGTTTTTACGAGTTAGTTCAAAGATTCTATGAATTCTATTCTCGCTAACATCGCTTTTCACGGTTATGTTAAATTCTGCAGAGGCTATTGTGCCAGTTTCTTCCGATTTTTTGGCGCGTAGCTCAACTTCCAAGTCCTTCAGTTGAATTCTCATCTTCTTTGCAGTCAACGAAAAAATGGTGGCAAAACATCCAGAGAAGCTCATAACTCCAAGCTCTAAGGCGGTAGGCCCCATGTCTGTGCCAAGTTCGGCTGGTAGATCCAAACAAAGGCTGTGAGCTCTTCCATTATCAACCGCCACCCTTAAATCCTTTATCAGTTTAGCCTTCGAAGTTATAACAGCCAATCACTTAACATCCTTCTTATTTTGTTATCTTATAGACTATATTATCAAAAAGGGGAAATTACGGTGGAAGTTTCTTCTTGCACAGGAACCAGTCTACGCATTCATAGCCTTCCTGTAAACGTTTTTCTGCTGCTTCCTGTGTTGCTGGTGGAGGAACTATTACGTCGTCTCCTGGGCGCCAATTTGCTGGAGCAGCCACTTTGTATTTGTCAGCAGTTTGCAAAGCATCTACGAGTCTTAAAATTTCCTGCATGTTCCTGCCAACATTTAGCGGGTAGTAAATCATGGCTCTTAGTTTCATTTCAGGATCAATTACAAAGACGCATCTGACGGCTGCGGTTGTGCTTTCGCTTGGGTGTATCATGCCGAAAAGATTAGCAACTTTCATGTCCAAATCAGCTATTACTGGAAATGGTATTGTTATTCCAAACTTTTCTTTAATTTTTCTTGTCCAAGCAATATGCGAGAAGACGCTGTCGATGCTTAATCCTATTAGCTTCACGTTCCTTTTCAGCAATTCATCGCTTATCCTAGCGAACGCAACAAATTCTGTTGTACAAACTGGAGTAAAATCTGCAGGATGAGAAAACAGAATAACCCATTTCCCCTTGAAATCTGAAAGCCTTATTTTTCCATGAGTGGTAACTGCCTCAAAGTCTGGAACAGTTTCACCTAATCGCAAGAACGGTTTCTTCTCTTCAACTTTCTCTTCCATTTTCCACACCTTTCATTCATATTTTAGGAACAAAATATTTTTATCTCAGAGCTTCTTATATATTTTTCGTAGGATATTCGACGATAAAAGGATAAATAAGTACTAAAATAGGAAAACAATAACCATGGTTGAAGTTGACGCATTAGACTTGAAGATTCTGAAAATGCTTCAAGAAAATGGAAGACATTCATTCACAGAAATGGCAGGAAAACTAAGGTTAAGCGAATCAACAATCAGAAAAAGGGTTCAATCGCTCCAAAAGAAGGAGATTATAAAGAAATTCACCGTCGAGATCGACCCATCTAAAATAGGGATTCGTACTACCGCGATAGTTGGAGTTGACGTAGATCCAACGGAGCTTTTGGAGACAGCTCAAAAGCTCTGTGAAATAAAAGAGATTCGCTCAGTAGCTATATCAACGGGCGACCACATGATTATGACGGAAATATGGACTAGGGATGGGCGAGAACTCACAAGGCTGATTTCCGAAAAAATTGGAGCAATTGAGGGTGTTAAAAAAATCTGCCCAGCAATAATATTGGAAAAGCTAAAAAGTTGAGTCTAACACACAAAAATCAGGGCTTCCATCTTTTTAGCAGCATTGAGTTTCCAACAACTGTGATGTCGCTGAGTATCATCGTTGCCGCAGCGATTTCAGGTCTAACCAAAATACCGAGAGATGGATAGAGAACGCCTGCGGCTAACGGAATTGTTAGCATGTTATAGAAGAATGCCCAGAACAGGTTTTGTTTTATCTTCTGCAATGTCTTCTTGCTTAGGCTAATGCTTACTGCCACATCTCGTGGGTCGGCTTTGACTAGAACTATGTCTCCAGCTTCTATGGCAATATCTGTTCCGCCGCCAATGGCGATTCCTACGTTTGCTTGAGTGATTGCTGGTGCGTCATTTATTCCGTCGCCTACCATGGTAACGAATCTTCCTTCATTTTGCAGCTTCCTTATTTGCTCAACTTTTTCAGCTGGAAGAACCTCGGCTAAGACTTCATTGATGCCCAGCTGCTTTGCGATGGCTTCAGCTGTTCTTCTTGTGTCACCTGTAAGCATGACGACTTTTAGTCCCATCTTCTGAAGCCTTTCCACAGCGACTTTAGAGTGTTCTTTAATAGTGTCAGAAACAGCCAACAGTCCAACTGCTTTTCCGTCAGTAGCCACGATTAATACGGTTTTACCTTCTTTTTCCAGTCTCTCAATGTGGTCCTCTAACTTCTCTACTGCCACTTTACGGTTTCTCATTAATGCACGGTTTCCAAGCAAGATATTCTTCCGTTCGAACTTTACCGTCACACCAAGTCCAGGCAATGCCTCAAAAGAATTTGGTTCAAGGACCTCAATTCCTTCACTTTCAGCTTTTTTAACAATTGCTTCGCCAACTGGATGCTCAGACCTTTTCTCTGCAACAGCAGCGATTTTCAAAACGTGTTGCTTGTCTTCAGCGACAATGTCTGTGATTTCCAACTCGCCTTTAGTCAATGTGCCAGTCTTGTCGAAAACAACAGTGTCAATTTTTTTCACAACCTCCAGCACTGCACTGTTTTTAATCAGAACCCCATTTTCTGCTCCCTTGCCAACGCCAATCATGATTGCGGCAGGTGTTGCTATGCCTAAGGCGCATGGACAAGCGATTACCAAGACAGAAACGAGAGTAGTTAAGGCTAGTATTTCATTCTGAAAGAAGGAGAACCAAATCGCAAATGCTCCAACAGCAATAACGATAACTATAGGAACGAAAAAGTTAACAACTTTATCAGCGAGCCTTTGGATCGGTGCCTTACTTGCCTGCACTTCACGGGTCAACCTCACAATCTGAGCTAGAGTTGTTTCCTTTCCAACCTTCACTGCCCCAAACTTCAAAGTGCCAGCTTTGTTAACCGTTCCACCAAAAACGGTGTCTCCAACGTTCTTCTCAACTGGAACAGATTCACCAGTTATCATTGATTCATCTATGAACGAATGTCCTTTGACTACAACGCCGTCAACAGGAATTTTTTCTCCAGGTCTAACGATCACAATGTCGTTGACCTCAACTTCTTCAACTGAAACTTCTCTCTCGCTTCCATCCTGCACTATAATAGCGGTTTTAGGTTGAAGCTCCATAAGTTTCTTAATTGTTTCTCCGGTTTTTTCAACAGCCATCTCTTCTAATAGCATGCCGAGAGTTATAGTAGTGATCACAACGGCTGAAGCTTCGTAAAAAACTGGGGCGTTAATGAAGACTGTTGAGAACAATGAATAAAAATAAGCGGCTGAAGCGCTTAAGGCGACAAGCACGTTCATGTCGGCAAACCTGTTTTTAAGTGAATTGTACGCGCCTTTGTAGAAGTGCCACCCTACGATAAACTGGATTGGAGTTGTTAGAACCAACAACAGAAGATTCTTTTCAGGGAAAAACAGAAAATATGTAATGGCAACTATTGGAATTGTTAGGGCAAGCCCAAAAAAGAAAAGCATCAACTTTCTCTTCATTACTTTCCTGCGCCTGTCAGCAGACAGGCCTTCTACTTGTTCCACAGCTTCGTATCCAGTTCTCTTAACAGTTGTCTTTATCTTTTCAATGTTTGTCTTGTCCGAATTGAATCTTACAATGACTTCTTTGGACGCGAAATTCACTTTGGCTTCTGTGATTCCGTCAAGTTTTGATAAATTATTTTCAATTCGTTGTGCGCATGCGGGGCAGTGCATCCCAAGGATTTGAAGGATAACTTCTTGCTCTTTCATTTACGAGACCTTCTAACCGTTATTAATTGGCAAATTCCGCATTTTTCAATGTCTATTGTTGGGTCAAATGCTTTATGCAATTTGCACATTAAGCCTTTTTCTCTAATTGTACTGCAGATTTCGCAAAACATAGAGATGAAGTCTTTAAGCGGTAAGTTTCCTTTGGCTAAGGATGCTGCTAGGTTTTCTATCAAGTTTGTAATATCACTTTCGTTTTTCAAATCAATTGCTTTTCCACGCTTCTTTCTGAAGTAGAGACTTATGGCGGGTTGACTGACTCCGAGAAGCTTGGCTGTTTCCACTTGTTTTAGTTTATGTTTTGTCATGAGTTCTTCGGCTATCATGGCTCGAACTGCAGGTAATACGCATTTTACTGCAACTTCGCAAGGAACCAACATTAAGATACACTTCAGTTATAGTTTGCAGAAACGCATAAATAAAAGTTATTACAATTGTAATATTAAACAAGTAATTGGCGATTAAAAATGATGGAAAATAAGAAGAACATGCTGAGAGAACTGATCAAGCAGTTACATGCTGGGGTGTCACCGTTAGAAGTTAAGGAAAGGTTTAAACAAGTTTTGGAGGGTGTAACCCCTTTAGAAATCAGCAAGATTGAACAAGAGCTCATTGAGGAAGGAATGCCCAGAGAGGAAATTCAAAGGTTATGCGACGTTCACCTAGCCGTTTTCAGGGAACAACTAGACAAACAAAAACTGGACATTCCTGTTGGACATCCAATCAGCATTCTCATGGAAGAGCATAAGATTATGTTGCGACTTGCAGAAAAACTTGAAGCCATTGCTAATAAGGTTCAACAAGCCAGCGACATAAGTTACGTCAGCGACGAAATACATAGTCTCGAACATATAGCAGAAGACTTTCAGGACTCAGAAAAACACTATTTGCGAGAAGAAAACGTGCTTTTCCCTGTTCTGGAAAAACATGGGATCACAGGGCCACCTTCAATAATGTGGACGGAGCACAGCCAGATTAGAGAGAAAAAGAAGGAACTTCACAATATAACTGAAAACCTTGACACTCTAAAATTTCAAGATTTTAAGGATCAACTGGGTGACATCGCTGGAGCTTTAGGCACCCTTCTTTCGAGTCATTTTTTCAAGGAGAGTAACATACTTTTTCCTACAGCTTTACAAGTGATTACAGACAATCAGTGGAAAGAAATTAGAAAGGAATTCGATGAAATTGGATATTGTTGTTTTACGCCCACACAGGTGATTGCAATGCGAACCGAAGAAGTTAAAAAGCAAAAAATTGAAGAAGCAATTGAGGCTGAAGGGATGTTACAGTTTGAAACTGGTTCTCTTTCGAAAGAGGAAGTTGAGGCTGTCTTAGATTCGCTTCCAGTTGACATATCATTTATCGACAAAGAAGACCGTGTAAAATACTTCAACAAGGCTGAGAAAAGAATTTTTGTTCGAACAAAGGCGGTTATCGGAAGAAAAGTGCAACTATGCCATCCACAGAAAAGCGTTCACATTGTTAATAATATCCTTGAAGCGTTCAAAACAGGCAAGAAAGATGTAGCGGAATTCTGGATTAATCTGAATAGTCGTCTAATTCACATAAGATACTTCGCAGTAAGAGACAAAAACGGAAAATATTTGGGAACTACAGAAGTAACACAAGATATAACTGACATCAAAAAAATCAAAGGACAAAAAAGACTCCTGGACTGGAAAACCTAGCCACAAATCTTAAGGGAACAAATGATACACACTACCAGATAGTATTCCTAAAAGCTACCAATTGATTTTATGAGTTACGTACCCAAACGTTGGGATAGTAAGATGCTTGCATCTTGAGAAAATGTTATGTTGCAACAAGTCAAAAAGCCAAGCATTCTGAAAGCAACAGGAAGGCAGTTTGAAGAAATGGAAAAGAATCTAAAGCGCGCGCGAATTTTGTTGTTTTTGAATTCCCCGAATGGACGACAGTTTCTACCATAAAAAGCGAAACCATAAGCTATATCAATTTCCAAGCCAGAGAGCACATAAATAGGCTCAAAGAAATCCCTGAAATAAGTGATGGCTTGTTTTCTCCCACTTCTTTTCAGTGCGACAACATGTGAATATGAACCAAATGATTTATCTTTAAGCATGTTAGCGCATGCAGTGCAAAAGGAGTGATGAAATCTTGGAAAACCAGATGTCTCAAAGTCCACTTTACAATATTCCGACATTGGAAGGGTACAATGGAATATCACCGCACCCGCGATCTCCTGTACGTAAAGCAGATCCTTGGACACAAAAGCATCCAGAACACAATGATATATATCCAATATGAAAAAGCACTCTTTGGAACACCGGTGAATGAGGAGTTTACAGTCAAAGTCGCCACAAACATACAAGAAGCATACGCGCTTGCAGAAGTCAGCTTCGAATAGGTCACCGGAGAATACAATGACGGCGGCAAAATCTTCAGGAAACAAAAATAAAAAGTACTAAGGTTCGTTAAGAAAAGGGTAAGGTTTATTCGAGTGAAAAGACATTCTGCATGATGCTCCGCGTAGTAGGGCTCCGGTAGAAGAGTTTAATCAGCTCTACCGAATATAGCCCGGTTAAGTATTCCGGCCTTTCGAGCCGAAGACCCGGGTTCGAATCCCGGCCGGAGCACCAACCCAAATGAAGTACAGATTAAGGTGAAAGCGCCATCACTATTTCTGCAGAACAGACAATGGTCTATTTAAAGCAAACGCCATCACGTGTCATTTTGCAAAAACTTAAGAAGCCTGCATAAGTTAGTCTTTTAATCTGGAGTTTGTAAAGATGGCTGAATCATTGGCTTCAAATTATAAAAAACTAATGGAAAAAGCAAAAAATCTCTTCATCCTACAGTCAGCAGCTGCAATCGTCCACTGGGACATGGAAACAAAGATGCCGCCTAAGGCAATTAGACTAAGAAGCCTACAGCTTGCTATGCTCAGTAAAATCGGACACAAAATGAGCACAGATCCTGAAATTGGAAAATTATTGGAAGAAATCATGCGACACCCAGAATACAATAGTTTTAATGCTGTACAAAAGAGAAACGCATACCTAATTAAGAAGCACTATGATGAACAAACCAAGCTTCCCGAAGAACTTGTCGTTGAAACCGCAAAACAACAAGCCATAACTATTGATATATGGAAGAAAGCGAAAGCCGCCAAAAACTTCTCTATGTTTAAGCCTGAACTTGAAAAGCTTCTCGACTTGAGAAAAAGAGCAGCAGAAATACTGATGAAAGTGAAAGAGACATCAACACCATACGATGCACTAGTAGACATTTTTGAACCGAAGATGAAAGCGGAATCAATCAGCAAAGTCTTCGCAGAACTAAGACAAGGCTTGATCTCGCTCATAAGGAAATGTGAGGTGGCTCCAAACCAGCCAGACATATCCATTCTGGAACGTCGAGTTCCCATTAACGTCCAACGTAGAATTGCGGGATCACTTGCTGAGTTCATCGGATATGACGTAAAGTCAAAGGAAGCTGGAGGTAGGATTGATGAGACCGAACATCCTTTCACAACAGGATACTACGATGATGTGCGAATCACAACACACTACTACGAAGATAACTTCGCATCATCCATATTCTCAGTCCTGCACGAGGGAGGTCACGCCCTTTATGAACAAAATCTAAAGCAAGAATGGATTTTCCAGCCAGTCGGCAAAGCATGCTCCTCAGGCTTCCATGAATCACAATCACGATCCATAGAAAACATAATAGGGAGATCACACGAATTCTGGAGCTACTTCCTGCCAAAACTCAAAGAACTCACAGGCAGCGTTCTTTCAGACGTGGACCTAGATAGGTTCGTTCACGCTGTTAACCAGGTCAAACCATCCAAGATTCGTGTTGAAGCAGACGAGGTCACCTATTGCCTTCACATCATTGTAAGATTCAACCTGGAACAAAGCTTGTTCGCTGACAAAATAACAGTAGCTGAACTTCCGCAAGTTTGGAACCAAACCTATAAGGAATATTTTGGTGTGGACATCGAAAACGATTCTGAAGGTGTCATGCAGGATATCCATTGGGCCAGCGGCGCATTCGGTTATTTCCCAAGCTATGCGCTAGGCAACATTTACAGCGGACAAATACTGGCTAACATGGAAAAAGAACTACCAAACTGGAAATCCCAACTCTCAAACGGCAACTTCCAAAACACAATACAGTGGTTAGCCAAAAATGTGCACAGCTACGGAAACCTCTACGATCCACCAGACTTGATTAAAAGAATCACTGGGGAAGAACTAAACGTTAAACCATACTTCAATTATCTAAACAAGAAGTATTCGGAACTCTATGGCTTCTAACCATCACCCTTCTTCTTCAAACTTTTTAAAATATCCCAGATTACAAGAACTATCTTCACAATAATACCAGCAACTACAAGGCACACCCCAGCCCAACCAACCAATGCAACATAACAGTTAGCACCATAAAGAAACAAAACAAACCCCATAACTACTGAACACAGGCAAACCAAATCTTTCCACGACACATTGCACACCCCAAGAGCTTCAATTTCAAACTTTTGAAGCTCTCGACATATATAGACTTTACTTATCAATCAACAGCTTCCTTCTACTCAACATAAAAGCCCACAATAAAACATCTACAACACATCAGGACTGCTACAAAACCTTGCTCTCCGAAAAAAAAGTCCGACACATTCATTTCGAAACATCTGCAGCAAAACATCAAAAGACAGAACACCCGACAACAAAACCAGAAAACTACAACAACAGAGGTAGGATAGCAAACATTGCCTACACAAACTAGCTAAAACGCCGTATTACCGCCGCGAACCCGACACGTTTATATACAACCCTTCTCACACCCTTCTCAGGGTAGAGTTGAATGTCGGAACAGGATATAAAGAAGCCGGAAAACAAGGAGGAATTCACGAAAGTGTTAATGACCATCGCGAAAAAAGAGTCAGAAGCCCGCAGCTTCCTAAAGGGAAGGCCGACAAAACCTACAATTTCCGGCACAGCCAAATTGATGAACATACACAGAGATACTCTTTATACATGGCTTAAGGAGTTCAACGTCGACTTTAAAAGGATAGCTGACGTTGTATCGACAGCTCAAGCGATAGAAACTGTCGGAACCCCTAGAAAGCATATCTATCTAATCGGAGAAGCTTTGATGGGACAGGGAAACGAGGTTGCCCACATAGACCTGTTAATAGGGGATAAAGAAGGCCCTGTCGGAGAAGCCTTCGCCACCGGCATATCCAACCTTTCCAAAGGACACACACCACTCCTAGCTGTTATACGACCAAACTTACCCCCTAAACCGCACACACTACTTGTCCCAAAAGTCACCATAAAGAACACAGAAGACACAAACAAGATCTTTGGCCCAGCACAGGCAGCAGTCGCGAAGGCTGTTGCAGATTCTGTTGAAGAGGGACTAATTCCAAAAGACAAAGTAGATGATTGGGTCATAATATGCAGCGTTTTCATGCATCCAAAAGCAAAGGACTACCGAAAAATCTACCACTACAATTATGGAGCAACCAAGCTAGCTCTGAAAAGAGCGTTAACAAACTATCCACCCTTAGAAAAGATCCTATATGACAAGGACAGAGCTAAACACCCGATAATGGGATTCAAAGTGCCACGCCTATGGAGACCACCATACCTACAGATCGCACTCGACATACCAGATTTAAGACGAAACAAGAAAATCATAGCCTCACTTCCAAAGAGCGACAGAATAATACTTGAGATGGGTACACCCCTCATAAAAAGATATGGAACAAAAGTGATAAGCGAAATGAGAGAAGATGCCAGAGACTTATTCTTCGTTGCAGACCTAAAAACCCTAGATGTTGGTAAAGTTGAGGTTGACCTAGCCTACGAGGAAACAGCAGACGCAGTTGTTGCCGCCGGATTGGCACCCGTTGAAACATTAAATGCCTTTATCCACGAAGCAAAAAGACTTGGAATATACGCAGTGGTAGACATGTTAAATATGCAAGATCCAATCAGAAAACTCAGAATGCTTAAGGAATTCCCTGACATAGTGATTTTACACAGGGGAATAGATCAGGAAACCGGAAGAACCCTTGGCTTAGAACTCATTGAGGAACTACGGCAAGCCTTTAAGGACAGGAAATTCCTTATCGCCGTTGCAGGTGGAATAGTGCCGGAAACCGCAAAAGAAGCTCTACAAAAAGGAGCAGACATACTCATTGTTGGAAGGTTTGTGACACAATCTAGGGATGTTGAACGAGCTGTAAGAGAACTCCTTGAACTGACGCCTGAAATGCAAAAAGATATCGACTTATTCAGAGTACATGTAGAGTAACTGTTCGCCAGAAAATTTTCATAAATCCTTAATAGAGAGATTCCCAACTTTCATAACACTACTGGAGAGTTCACGTTTGGCTAAGTTCAAAATAATCATTTCAGACCCCGATTCTGGAACTTCAAAAACTGTTGAATTAGAAGAAAACCGCACTGTCCCATTAATCGGAAGAAAACTAGGCGAAGTATTAGATGGAACAATAGTAGGTTTAACGGGACACAAACTGCGTATAACTGGAGGCTCGGATAAAGATGGGTTTCCAATGAGACCAAGCGTTCACGGTGGAGTTCGGAGAAAAATCATATTAGGCGGAGGGGTAGGCTTCAAGCCAAAGGATGAAGGAGAAAGAAGAAGGAAAACGGTTCGCGGAAACACAATAACAGATGAAATAGTGCAAATCAACATGAAAATAGTTGAAAAACCAAAGCAAACGAAAGAACAGAAAAAAAAGCAAACAAAAGAGGAAACACCTAAAGAAGAAGCTGAAACTAAGGATTAGAACTATTTGACTCGCAAAATATAATCCTTTCAACAACCCATAAATACTTGAGGAAAAACCGAAATGAGCAGAAAAAAAAGCAAAGCCTTATCAAAGCAACCTAAAGCAAACATCGGCACCATAGGTCATGTTGACCATGGCAAAACAACACTGGTGCAGGCATTAACAGGTATATGGGCAGCAAGACACAGTGAGGAGTTGAAAAGAGGCATAACAATAAGATTAGGATATGCAGACATGTTCATTTATAAATGCCAAGAATGCGAACCTCCGAAAAACTATTCAACAAAACCCGTCTGTCCTCATTGCAATTCAAAAACAACGCTCATCAGAACAGTCAGCTTTGTAGATGCACCGGGCCATGAAGCATTAATGGCGACAATGCTCTCAGGAGCCGCAATAATGGACGGAGCAATACTTGTGATAGCAGCAGACGAACCTTGCCCTCAACCACAAACGAGAGAGCACTTAGCAGCCGCAGAAATCGTCGGCATAAAAAACATCATTATCGCACAGAATAAGATTGACATCGTTAATGAGACAAGAGCACACGAAAGTTATGAAGAAATCAAGAACTTTATCAAGGGAACTATTGCTGAAAACGCTCCCATAATTCCCATTTCAGCACAACGAGCAGTAAATATGGATGTTCTCATTCAAGCCTTAGAAGAGTTTATTCCTACCCCAAAGAGAGATGAAGCAAAACCTCCGTTGATGTACGTGGTCCGCTCATTCGACGTAAACAAGCCAGGCACCGCAGTGAAAGAACTGGAAGGAGGAGTTATCGGTGGCACAATACTACAAGGCAAATTCACGGTTGGAGAAGAAATAGAGATTAACCCAGGAATCAGTACAGAAAAAGAAGGGAAAAAAATCTACAATCCTCTGATTAGCAAGATTACCAGCTTGCACGCAGGAGGAAGAAGCATAAAGGAAGCTCCCTGCGGCGGATTGATAGGAGTAGGAACCCTTCTGGACCCCTCATTTTCAAAAGCAGATGGACTAACAGGCAACGTAGCTGGAAGAAAAAATGAGCTACCCCCAACGTTCTCAGAATTAACCTTAGAGACACATATTCTTGAGCGAGCTGTAGGAACAAAAGAACTCGTGAAAATCGAGAAAATAAAGATGGGGGAGACATTACTTCAACATGTAGGCTCAGCAATAACCGTTGGAAAAGTCACCTCCATAAAGAAAAACGCCATCGAAGTTCAGCTTACTACAAGACCAGTCTGTGCACAAATAGGATCAAGAGTTGCAATAAGTAGAAAAATAGCGGGCAGATGGAGACTAATTGGATATGGAATGATAAAGTAACATGCCGCAAGAATCCAAACCTGTAAAGAAAACTTTGAAAATAATTTTGGACTCGAACGCTCTATTTGTTCCACTTCAGTTTAAAATAGATATCTTTGAGGAATTAACAAAGCTCTTGAACATGAAGTTTGAGTTAATTCTACTTTCGCCAATTCGACGCGAGCTTGAAAGGCTTGCGACAAACGGTTCACCGAAAACGCGGAAAAACGCCTCCTACGCCTTGAAAATATCTGAAAAATGCAGGTTGATTGAATTGAACGAGCGAACCGCGGGGTTCTCTCCAGACGATGCCATTTTTCAAGTGGCACACGAGTGGAAGAGCCCGGTGTTCACAAATGATAGAGAGCTTAGGAAAAAGCTAAGAGATATAAACGTGCCAGTTATTTATGTGAGAGAAAAGTCACGTTTAGTAATTAACGGGAGGACATAAACTTTTGTTTAGACTTATAACCCTTGAGGATACAATTCGCATTCCACCTGAAACTTTCGGTAATCCTTTAGAGGCTGTAGGACATCAGCAGGTTAGGGCAAAATATGAGGGCATTGTTGGTGAAGAATTAGGCTACGTTATAGCAGTGACAGATGTGAAGGTAAGCCCAGTTGGCAAAATAATTCCCGGAGATGGAGCTACCTACCATAAAGTAAGCTTTTCTTTACTGACGTACTACCCAAAAATTCAAGAAGTGGTCGAAGGAGAAGTTGTTGAGATAGCTGATTTTGGAGCCTTTATACGTATAGGCCCAATTGACGCGTTACTTCATGTTTCGCAGCTTATGGATGATTTCATCTCCTATGACGAAAAACAAGGCGTTCTAATAGGCAAGGAAACAAAAAAGAAGCTAACCAGCGGAGATCAGGTTCGTACTCGAATAACAGCGGTTTCACTTGGTAGAGCCGGAAGCTCTGGAAAAATAGGCGTAACAGCCAGACAACCTTTCCTTGGCAAGCTAGAATGGATCGAGCATAAAGTGCAGAAAATAAGGGATAACCTGAAGGAAAAACCGTCGAAGGAACAAAACCAGAAGGAAGATGCATCGAATGACTGAAAAAGCTTGCACAACTTGTCGCCTCATAGTAACCGGAAACGTCTGCCCAAGATGTAAAACGTCAACCCTAAGCGATGACTTCAGCGGATTAATCATAATATTTGACCCAGAAGAATCAGCAATAGCGAAAGTCATAAACATCGAAAAGAAAGGACGTTATGCCCTAAAGGTTAGGTAAAATGACCACCCGGTACTTACTTACACCGGAACTTCGAAAAAGACTTCAGAAACCTATTGGCACACTTTTTCGAGGCTCACCCAAAGAAACAATAAGGAAACTCAAGGATTTAACAGACCAAGAAAACCCGCCGATGATAATTTCCGTAGGAGATAGCATTTCCAAAAACCTCACAAGAAGCAACATTTTCCCGAAGTTATCCATCGTGGACAACAAAGTCATGAGAAGAAAAATACAGCCAATTACACTCAAAGCAGACAAGACTCTATACGCCAGAAATCCTCCAGGAACAATAACAGACGAAGCAATAACAACAATAAAAGAAGCAATAAAGCATGATGGTCACGTAAAAATAGTTGTAGACGGAGAGGAGGACTTGCTTACGCTTGTTGCTGCTTTGTATGCACCGGAAAACTCTTTTGTCGTTTACGGTCAACCACTTGAAGGCATAGTTGTGGTTAAGGTTACAAATCAGAAGAAGAAGGAGGTAACCGAAATCATGAAAGCCATGGAAAAATTCGAAAAACTAAATAACGAGGAAACATATCAAGTCAACACCGCATCTGAGGAAAAACCATGGAAATCAAAATAGTATCAGAGAAAGAAAACCCATTACTAAAACGGAGAGAAATACACTTCCAAGTAAAACATGAGCAAAACGGCAGCACACCACCACGACTAGAATTTAGAAAAGCAATTGCCAACAAATTAAAGGCTAAAGTTGACCTAGTTTTTGTCAAAAAAATAGAAACCAAAACAGGCACGCATACAGCTGTTGGACTAGTAAATGTTTACGACTCCGTAGACCAAGCGAAACTTGTTGAACCAGAATATATCATTAAAAGGAACACACCACCTGAAAAACCAGCAGAACCAGAAGAAGGAAAAGAGTAGAATGTCAGACAACATGGAAAAACCTAGAGAAAAGGAAGAAAAAGGGAAAACGGAGAAACGAAAGAAAAAAGAGAAAAAGATTTCCTCGCTTTACAAAACAGAAAACGACCAAATCACAAGGCTGCGACCTACATGTGAGCGATGTGGACCTGGATATTTCATGGCAGATCACGGAAACAGATACACCTGTGGACACTGCGGCTTTACACGTTACAAACCTGCCGAAAACAAGAAATAAACACCTTTAAATTACTCGTCACAATGATAGATTTGATGGTTTGAATGATTAGGGTGAACATTTCCATAACGAATGTTTCTGCTGAAAGATTTTGGGGCGCTCAAAAACCTATACCACCAATTAAAATAAACACAAACCTTAACCTAGTTGCCATAGAAAAAGAAAAGGAATTTCTAGAGGTGCCCTTTGTTTTAACAGTCAACTACAACCCCTCCATAGCTCAGATAAGTCTTAAGGGAAAAGCGTTTGTGACAGGAACCAAAGAAGAGATTGACGAAATCTACCACGGACACAAGGAAAAAAAACCGCCACCCCAAGTTATAGTGCAGTCAATTTCCAACGTTGTCTTTGTGGAATCTGTATTGATATCCAGAACACTGAACATTCCTCCACCCATTCCTTTGCCTAAAATCCCAACCAGAAAAACGTCAGAAAAGAAGCCTTCAAAGTTAGATTACAGCACTTGAAACGTTTTTTATTGTTCTTTTACTTCAATGGAACATACATGGAAGAGCGAGATGCGCCGATTCCAGGTGTTCCATGCCTTACAGGTCTGTTAGTTATCGCGAATTCCCCTAAGTAGTGCCCAAGCATTCCCGGTTTTAGCTCTACCGAAACGAAGTCTTTGCCGTTGTGAACGAGAATTGTCAGACCGATCATTTCAGGTAGGATAATCATGTCGCGTATGTGGGACTTAACCGTCACATTGCTTCCTTTTTTAATAGCCTCTCTTGCCATTCTTGACTTTTCAAGCAGCATTCTCTGTTCCGGTGTCAAACCTCGCTGAAGGCTTCTCCTCTGTCTCGATGGAAGCAAGTTTATGAATTCATCCATTGACATACCCTGTAGTTGATCAATGGTATATCCGCGGTACACAAATTTCTTCGGCATTTTTTCTCAACCTATTTTGACGTTGAAATGCTATAAACCTTCCGAAAAGTGATTAAGTTTACCTTCTTCTCTTTTTTTGCCCGGCACGTCTAGCGGCTATCAAGCCAACTTTTTGCCCTGGCGGCGCATGACGCGACACAGTAGTGACTTTTCTCGCACTTTTTTTGCTGCTACCATACGGATGCAATGCTGCAATCATGGCTCTTCCACTGGTTCTTGGATATTTATGCCCTTTTGCCTTCATCATGTGGAATTTTGCGCCTGCTTTCAGGAAAGGTTTCTCAGTTCTACCTGCGCCTGAAACTACACCAATCGTTGCCCTGCAGTAATCATTCAAATATCTGGTTTTTCCAGATGGAAGCTTTATCATCGTTCCTTGTGGTGTGTGTCCCACGACTGTTGCATATGTTCCAGAAGACCTTGCGATTTTTCCGCCGTCTCCTGGCTGAAGTTCTAAATTGCACATTATAGTTCCTTCTGGGATTTTCCCCACAGGAATAATGTTCCCCACTTCAACCGGAGCTTTCCCACCCATCTGTACAGGCTGTCTTGTATGAACACCTTCAGGAACAACAGTGTAACATGTTTCTCCATTCTCAAATTTTACAAGTGCAAGAGGTGATCCACGGCCAGGTTCGTGTACCAAGCCTTCAATAACTCCTTCTATTGCTGCTTGAAAATAATCATTTGGTTCTAACGATGGATATTTCGTCGGAGCAACCCTCTTATGAGTCGAAGCTTTAAAGGTAGGGCTTCTACCTCGTCCGCGTCTCTGAACACGAATTCTCTTTCCCATACTCATTTCACCTCATTTATACTACAATATTCCAAGCTTGATCGCAACATCAGCTGCGTTATAATCAGGGTGAAGCTTAACGAAAGCTTTCTTTTCACCTTTCGGTGAAATGAGAACGTTAACTTTTTCAACTTCAACTTCATAGAGTTCTTCAACTGCCCTTTTAACATCTATTTTATCCGCCTTAAGGTTGACCATGAACACTAGCTTATTTTCTTTTTCAATCATCAGGCTTGCAGATTCCGTCATCAAGGGATAAAGTATAACTGTGTAGGGATCCATTATGGCTTCTCCCCTCCACCGTAAAGTTCATCCAGCTTTTCAACAGCACTGGCTGTCCAGATTGTAAGCCTTCCAGGATGCGTGCCCGGCGCTAAGACCTCAGCGTTTAGGTTGTCAACGGTCATCACATCTACGCCTGGTATGTTCCTTGCAGCTTTCACTATCCCTCTGTCTTTGGCAACAACTATTACTGGGCCTACAGCTTGTTTTGTTTTCCTGCCCCTCATCTTGCCCTTTCCAGCTCGAATTTTCCTGCTTTCTTTCACTCTGTAAATGTCTGATAAGACGCCTAAGTTTATGAGGAATTCTTCCACTTCTTTTGTCCTCTTTAACCCTTCCAGTTTGTCAGTAACTATCGGAGGGATTTGCGGAACATCCTCAACAGAGTGACCACGAGCACCCACTATTTTCTTAGAGGCTGTGGCGGCTATTGAAGAAAACAGAGCGAGACGTTTCTCCTTTTTCGGGATCCTTTTCGCAATTTTTTTTTCGGAAACTGGCGGATGCGTTGCTCTTCCACCCACTGTTCCAGGGGCTAGGGCTGCTCTTCCACCGGGTCCTTTCGTTCTCGGCATTCTGGATATACCCAGACCTACGCCTCTGGATTCTGCTGTTGTCCTTTTCCCAGCCAAAGGGTTTCTGCCTTGTGGTTGAAAACTGTGAGATTGAATGGCCAAAACCGCTCGTTTTATGACATCTGGTCTTAAGGGTGTGTCGAATATCTTTGGCAGTCTTATCTTCCCGACTGGTTTTCCTGCGAGGTCATAGATTTTTTTGATCTTTGCCATGGGCTTCACCATTATTTTCCTTGCGGAGGCTCCAGTGATATGTATGTGGTTTGCGGCGGTTGTTCTGGTATGTGTTTCGGTGGCCGTGTTGGATAGCGCAGCTTTATTGGTCTTTTTTCTGGGCCCGGTATGCTCCCGTCAAGTAATATGTAGTATCCGTGAATTATGCCGTACCTTATAAATCCGCCATTTGGCGTTACTTCTTTTCCATCTGTTCCGATTTTTATGATGCGTTTGTTGAGTTCTGTTCTTTGGTGGAATCCCATTTGTCCAGCTCTTGGGACACTAGGCATTATGTGCGCTGGTTTCCATGGACCTAGGGTTCCTACGCCTCTTTTTGTTTTTCTTGCTTTATGCTGAAGTATTCTTACTCCCCAACGTTTCACAGGCCCCTGAAAGCCTTTACCAGTTGTCACTGCTACAGCATCTATATATTGACCCTCTTTGAATACGTCCCCTAAAGGCACCGGTTTTCCAAGCAATGTATTTGCGTATTCAAATTGTTCCTGAACCGTTCCTCCGCCGAGCTCTATTTCCATCACGTCTGGTTTTTTCTTTGGTACACTGGTCTGTTTCGGCTGTGTGATTGCAATAACACGTATTCTAGTCACTTTTTCCAGATTTTCTTTAATTTTTCTGAGGTTTTCGTCCATATTGAAGTTTTCAGGTAATGGGAAGATGCGTTCGAGTTCTTTTGGCGGATTTTTCATCCAAACTTCTGTTAGGGTTTGGAGACCATAGGAGTTTTTCGTGTAGACTCTTATGGCGCATACAATCATGGGTGGTGCTTCCAGCACCGTTGCGGATTTGCTTACTTCTTTGCCGTAGTTCGGTGAGCGTTTCCTGTCTTCCACTGCGAACACGTGAGTCATACCTGCTTTGTAACCAATGAAACCTAGAAGTGTGGGTGTGCCAGCCTCTATTTTCGGCCAGTGGCGGATCCTAGCCAGTATATTTTTGGCGCGTTTCCTAGGTGAATAAGAAAGGGAACCACGTTTTGGCGCATGTTTTTTTCTGTGACCCATTATCTTCCCACTTCGTTCTTTAGGAATGAAAACAGCTAATCATCCCTGACACCCTACAGGGCAACAGTAGCTTTAACTTTTCATTCCTTATTCATAGTGCCTCATAAAAGGAGGTGGGGAAGTATTTATGTCTTTTTAAGCCTCCACACTGTTATCTCGCCATTGGTAATTTCGTTCGTTTCTAACCGGAAGCTTTAGCGTACACGTTACACAACAATTCCTAAGAAGATTCGATGAAACAATTAGGCTCGACCTATCATGCTTTTCGCTCATGATCCAAGCCCATAAAAGCTAAACAGTTGAAACTTGTCTGTTTTAGTTAACCTGAACTTTCGGAGATGAGTCAAAGTTGCATAGTTATCAAGATGGACAGCATCCACCTGAGAACATCAAACGACGTAACTGGCGAATTACAGATTATTAAGCAAATCGTGAAAGCTTTTGCACATCACATTGCTTAGGTAAAATTTTCCAGTATCAGCATTAGCCCCTTCCTACTTGCGTAATTGATTGCATGATTCATTTATATCCTAGCGTACACAGTTCAGCTACTAGTACGTACAAGTGATATGATAGTCCTCGGCACGATGCATCTCAGTCTTTCTGTTCTTCAAGAACCTCTCTTAATGCTTGTAGAAGTAAGCGGCTCTGCATTGTAGCTAGTTTTTCTTTGTTGTGTTCCATCCATTCCGCTATTTTATGTGCTTCGCTTTTGACAATCCCTCTTTCAAGTAAGTATTGGGTTTGTGCCTTGATTGTGTTTATTTTATTGGGCAAAACATTAGAAGGTGTCAACATTGTGGCAGTACGGTGAATTAGAGGTTTATCCAACACTATGTTTTTGCTTAGGTTCATCCGTCCAAACTCGTGTCTTCCTTGTATAATGGATTTTACCATAGCTCCTTTAATGTTGTATTTCTCCAAGTGTTCCTTGATCTTTGGCAGATGAATTGTCTTGTTGAAGCTGCTGGTTTCGTAGGTTATACAGTACATCGGGCGGGCGGGTTTTATCTCCACGAACTCGCCTTTGCCATTATCAGTTTCTATGATGTAGAAACCTCGCTTCTTAGCTGGTTTAACAGTTTCTTCTCCGTTGTCTAAGTTTACTTCAATTTGTTCTGCTTGATCGAATGCCCAATATTCAGGGGAACCTGAATTGAATAATCCTTTTTCTGAGTAGGCCACATGGTAATGACCCATCAGAATGTAGTCAAGTCCAAGACTTTTAAGGAAACCTCTGGACACTTCTGCTCTTTCCTCAGGCACTCCAGGATAGTCCAAGAGCTGATGAAAAACCCCTATTTTAGTCTCTACGTCGGTTTCAACGCTCTGAACAAGCTTCCTTATCTCTCGATCAGCTTGAAAACTTACATAGCCTAACCCGATAAAACAAGTGTCTCCAATCTCATAAATCGGATTTCTCTTGTCAAGGTAGACAGTGTCAGACACGTCGCGGATAAGGTGAAGGACGTCTCCTCCATATCTTTCAAAAAGGATTTGAGGCGAGTCATGATTACCGCGGATAAGGATTATAGGACAATTTAGATTTGAGATTTCTTTCAGAAACTTACGAACAACTCCTGGATGAGGTCGATGAGTATGAAAAACATCTCCAGCTATCACATAAACGTCGACATTACACTGTTCAGCTTTTCGAGTAACCTTAACGAAAGCATCTAGAAAATCATTCCATCTTTGCTGAATGTTGAATTGACGCATACCTAAATGAAAGTCTGCGGAAAGAGCAATCTTCAAATTGACACCTTACTGGGCTTTCTAAAGCTCGTCAGGAAACTCGAACCGTTTGATATCTTTTTTTGCAGCATCCTCAAGCCAAGCTTTTTCAAAGTCAACGTTTCTACCACCATGTTCAGTTTTCCTGTCTGACCGAACCTTGAACCGGATGGAAATTGGAAAGGCTTCCCCCATGATTAAGGCTTCACCCTTTTCAAATCTTGGGAGCTTACGAACTACTTCCTCAGTGACGTTCTCAGCGCTTTCCCTTATTCGAGTGAGGTCCATCGGATTTTTCACTTTCATCACTATGTTAGTTACACATTGACTGAGAACTGTAGAATCCAACCTGCTAGGCCGTTGTGAAACTACTACCAAGCAGATGCCGAATTTGCGACCTTCAGCCGCCAAGGTGCGCATTATAGCGCTGCTGGACACCTTCTCTGCAGAAGGTGCAAAACGGTGGGCTTCTTCAATAATAAGGATTAGGGGAGGAATTCTGTCTTCTTTTCTCGCCTGAAAGATTCTTTGAAGAATGCTGGTTGCCACAAACTGTTGGATCCTTTCTTTAACTCCAGACATGGCTACCACTGATATTTGATTGGCACCTGTCATTTCCTTAATGGGAGGTTCACTTGTACCAATAAAACCAGTATTCGCTAGGTTTCGCAAGTAGTTCCGAGCCCACATGGCAGCCGTAGCCTCTGAAGCCTGTCCATTCTGTGTTATGAAATCTAACCTGTTCAAAATGTCGAAGATCGTGTATTCTGGTTTGGTTCTTCTGAGGTTTTGGATAGTGTTTTGCAACATGCTGGTAGAGCCTTCACGCATACCGGTGAAGTGTTGGAAATCGTAAGCTGATATCTTCTTCACATCTAATGTGTAGGTGTTTAAGCCAACTGCAGAGCCTACGCTGTAGAGCATTCTGTTCACTTCTTTAGGCATAGTTTGTGCCATAGGAAGGTATTCATTATGGGGATCAATTATGAGAATGGCGGCCTTGTGTTTAGCGAGTTCTTCGCATAGCAAACCTAAAAAGTAGGATTTTCCACAGCCTGTCATGCCTATGACGCTGAGGTGTCTCTGAAGCAGATCGTTTATTGGAAAAGCAACTTGGAACCCGTCTACTGTTCTACCAACCAACAGGTCACCGCGCTCATAGATGAGTTTCCGCTCTTTCGGGTTTAGACTTCGCACTTCAGGGGTTCTGTCAGCCATGAAGCTTATGGGTTCACTGAATATTTGTGGTCCATCACCTTCGTCACGAATCACGCCCACAGGAACGCAGCGGAGAACATAGCTTTTTGGGGATCGTTGGATGATTTTGTAGGCTAAACTCTCGTTCTCACTCATCAAGTAGAGGTCTTGCTCAGAAACGTCAGCCCAAGTAATCTTGTTAGTTACCTGTAATAGTATGGTCTCGTTCAGAGTGTCGTGGGCAATTATGGCTCCTCGCCTGAGGGTGCCAGTTCTCTCTACAGAAGAAACAATCAGAGTTTCTTCGGCTTTTCCTCCACTTAATATGCTTCCCAGAATCTCGGTTTCACTCATCTAAACAGCTCCTTCTTAACGGTTCACCAAACCTCTAGGCAGTCTTCTTGATCTGTAACCGAAATGTGTTCTCTTCCGTGCTTCCAGTCGCAGTTGAATCCGCTCATCTTTTGGTAAGCTGTGAACAACATAATTAAACATGAGGTTTGCATCCCTCTTAGTTACACGTGCATGCTCATCTGCCTTACTGAACACTGGGTTCATCCCGTAATGTGCCTCCGTTGCCCAAAACATCAAGTTTTCAATACACTCCAAAAATTGGCTTTCTTGCTGTTTCATAAGTTCGAAACGATAATTCCAGTTCTTCAAGTTAACGTAGAAAGTTACGTAGTTATGACGGACACCTACGCGCTCTGCTTGTGTATCAATGACGGGGATGGGTTCAATATACTGGCCGTTGCCTTGTAACTCTGAGTGTATGATGTAAATGTCATAGAGATCCTTGGTACCCAAGTGTGCCGCCAAGTATGTACTCCCGGTGCGCTTGAGAAAACCCAGAACAAGAATGTCGCTCTTGAGACATCGATTCATAAGGGGGGCATACAGTTCCTTGTAGAAGTTCTTGAAGTGTTTTCTATATTCCTTGTTATCCCGCCCAGTGGGATAGAAAACTGTTAGCGTGATTGTTCCATCAACCAGCACTATGGAACCTTTAGGCACTCCGGTTTCAACAGTCTTAGCTAAGGCCTCATACAACGTCTGCTGCATCAAGAGCCTCCTCAACCGGTCAGTTTGATAATTGTCCACATGAAAGAAGTAGATGCTGCTGCTGTGATCAACATCTATATTTTCATCCACCACCGCTGCTTTGAAAACTGTAAAAGAAGTATCATAAGCACTGTTGAATCCTGAATCCACTGCAAAAAGCTTCCTGGATCTTCGAGCTTCAGCTTGATAAACCTTCAATTTATCCTTTATCTCCATTAAGCTCCTGTCTTGTTCAAATAGAACATTCCGGATTCTTTTGCAGGTTTCTTCCAAGTTTTCGATGTCTAATTTGATATAGGACACTCAAGCGCCTCCTTCAAAACCATAGGAAGAAACTACGCTTTTACCTCTTCGCTTTTCCACCTTAAAGATGTGGGCTGGCAGAGAGTCAAAGGTGTTGTCGTGTGTAACCACAATAAGCTGTTCAAAATTGTGGCTGCCCAGAAATTCCCTCAGCTTGGCACGATACAATTCATCCAAATGAATAGTTGGTTCGTCAAGGAGCAAAAGCTGATTCTTAGTTAGAGAACTGCAGATGGCCAGACGGAGAGCCAAGGCTGCACACGTGGTTTCTCCTCCACTCAGAGAGTTCACTGGAGAAGGCTCCCCATTCCTTGTGACATCGATGTTTCCCTCTTCATCAATAGCGGCATAATCTATATTATCGTTGGAGAGTTCTTGGTAGAAGCCTTGAAAGACATGGGAAACTTTGAGTACATTGCTTTTACGCATGACAGGCTGCACTACTTCCCTAAGGCTTTTTCTCAGAATCTCCAATATGGCGCTCTCCTTTTTTAGCTTCTTAACTTGTTTCCAAGCTTTTCCCTTTTCCTTCAGCTGTTTTTCATCTAGCTTGATCCGGGATACATCTTCTTCAATGGATTTTTTCAGTCTTTCTATGCCTTCTGTAGTTTTCGCTTGATTCTTTTGGAGAATTTCAACAGCGTTCACCTGTTTTCTATGTTTATTAGGATCATATTTCTCTGCAGTTTCCTTGAATGAGGACTGCAACTCTTTCAATTGAAGCTGCAAATCATTGAGGATTCCTTTATCTTGAAGGAACATTGCCTCCAAATCCTTCTTTGCTGCCATCTGTTTTTCCGCTTTCTTAGCAACTTCTGCTTTTGCGGAAACGCTATGGAGTTTTTCTGTAACTTTCATTAAGGTTTCAGGGGTTTCGTTTATCTCATTTATCTTTTTTCTGTTTTTTCCAATGCTGGATTTGATTCCTTCAATTCTAACATTGATCTCCGTCATTTCCTCTCTGCAACCTTTTAACATTTTAATCTGCCCGGATGCTCGGGCATATTTCTTGTCAGCCACCATAGCAAGCTCTATCTTCTTCTTCAAGTTATCCATCAGTTTTTGAACATGGTTTCTGGCTTTCTGGATAACGTCATATTCTGTTTTCAGTTTGATTACAGTTTTCCCTGTTTCTCTTCTAATCTTCTCTTTATGTCCTTCTGGCACAATCTGGAGACAAGTCGGACATTCTCCAAGTTCGGCAACTCTCTCAGCCTTTCTTTTTTGGTTTTCAATCTTAGTAAATGCTTTAACAGCTTCCTCTTTCAGTTCATTCAGCTTTTTCTCAAGATCAGCCTGTTTCTCTTTTAGTTCCGGAAGGAGTTCTTTCTCCTCTTTCAGTGTCTTCAGGCGTGATTCAAGAACACTTAATGCCTCCAGTTGAGACTCGACCTTTCCCCGTCTCTTCAAAATCTCTTTAAGAGTGTCGTTATCTCTTTTCACAAATGTTTCCAAAATGCTCTTTTGCTGGAGTACAGTTTCTATTAGTCTCTTCTCTTGTTCCAGATCTTTTTCTAACTGGATGAAACGCTTGTTCTTTTTGAAAGCTTTCTCGGATGCCTTAGTCTTTTCAATCTTCTCTTTGAGGGATTTTAGGGTGGCTGAGGAATTCTTGATCTCGTTGTCTTTTCCTTTTATTTGAGTTTCTAGCTGATTTAGTCTTTGTTCCAAATTTTGAAGAGTATTTAGTTGCTGCTTTGCCGGTTGTAACCTGTCCTCAATTTCCCTTAGGAAAGATTTAAGCATCTTCAGCTCTTGTTTGTTCTTTTTAAGATGAACGTTAAGATTGTTAATCTGTCTTTCCAGAACTGCGAAGCCGCTGGCCTTCTCTTGAACTTCAGTCAACTCATCCAGAACCACAGTTCTTACATCGCCCAGATTGTTCCATATCTTTTCGTATGTATCGATGCCTAGAAGCTTATCCAAGCGTTCCCTCCTCTTCCCAGGCTGGGTTTCCAGCATCTCCTTGATTTCACTTTGGGACGCGTAGGTTGCAGCCAAGAAAGTGGCGGAATCCACATCTAACAGGTCTTCTATAGACCTGGAGACAGCTGTTGCACCTTCCACAACCAACTGCCAATCGCCTTCTTCAAAAATCAACAATCTAGCTTCTTGCCTCTTCTTTGAGTAGATTTTTCGGTTGACTTTGTATTTGTCTAAATTCGTCGAGAAGACTAGTGAAATCTCAGCATTTTTCGTTCCTCGACGAATCAACTCATTTTTGGCGACGTTTCCAGCGTATTTTCCGAACAAAGCGAAGGAGATAGCTTCAAGAACACTGGTCTTCCCAGCTCCTACCTCGCCAAGAAAAACATTTAAACTAGGGTAGAACTTGATGTCAGAATCCTTATGACTCTTAAAATCCTTTAAAATAAGCCTTTCAATCATGCAACCCAACCTCTTTAACTAATATCCGTTGTCACAGATAAAAGAACGCATAACACCAATGTACGTTGCGAACAATAGTAACTTGTTCTTGAATGGTGGAGGGTTCAAACAAGCTTTCCTAGTCACGTGCTTGTTCTCTCTCGTTCGTGATTTGCCTGCAGATGTTGTACTTTATGGAAAAGTTAGATGTAGTATTCCGTTTCCGAGGCGCGCGCGCTCTGCCATTACTCATAGTCTTAACAATGGTTGCAATCGTCTTCTCAAAGGAAAAAACGGTCACGCCGCACACTCGCACATGAGATTTAAGCTTTCTAGTGAAAGCGCGCTCTCGCTTTAAACCCATTTGGACTGTGTATTTTGTACATATTGCCTCTAGATGGAATAAACAGAAGAATCATTTATAGAATATCAACAGCATTTTTCTATTTGCTCTTTGAAGATTTTTTGGGCAACCTGTTCAGGTGTGGATTTTGTTGTATCGATAGTTATTTCAGGATTCAGAGGAACCTGGTACGGTTGCCCAATGCCTGGCACAGTCAGAGCCTTGCCTTCTTGAGCCCGTCTATAGATTTGTTCAGGTGCTTTGTAGGTGTTTCTTCGTTTAGTTTCACGTTGGACACAGACGTTTAATGGGCAGTCTAAGTAGACTTCTATATAGTTTGAGATTTGTTTTCTTGCGTTTTCTCTGTAACATCTTAGGTTGCCAGTGGCATCAATTATTACTTTTACATTATTTTGTGTTAGTAGCTTAGCTATATACACAAGAGTAGCGTAGACTATGTTACGCTCCTCAAGCGAGTAAGCAGGTTTAGGAGTTAAAATTTTGCGCAAAGCATCTGAAGATAATAGTTGGGCCTGAATGCCTTTCTGTCTAAGAAGATCAAGTAAAGCACGGGATATTACAGATTTTCCGCTTCCAGGTAAACCGGTAATCCAAACACACCAGCTGGTATGACTATCCATAGGTATCACCATAGTATCGTTTCCAGTATGCTAAAGCTACTCTATTATTCGGCGAGAACTAATATTTTTTGATGCTCTATTGACAACAGAGCATGATAGTAAATGGCGTATTGTAAAATTCGACAGGTACAAACC
>DAOVQA010000196.1:0-2510 GCA_030628925.1 Candidatus Bathyarchaeota archaeon
TGTAAATTTGTACAAGGAGAACATAATGATGTATGATAGGGATCATCCAACTCAAGACTTGGATACATGTATGAAGCTGATGAACCACGCTGATTACATCCTTTTACACTTCACAGATATACTCGGATTCCTCAAAGGCAGGACAATTCCAGCCGAAGAAGCAAAAAAAGTTCTCAAGGAAGGCGTCGGTTTCGACGGTTCCTCGATGATAGGAGGAGTCAGCATAGAAGAAAGCGACATGATCATGAAACCCGACGCATCCACATTTGCAGTTTGTCCCTACTACTTTTACGACAAAAGCGTTGTAAGCTTCATCTGCAACATACACCACCCCAACGGCGAAAGATTTGAAAGCGATCCAAGATACCTTTGTCAAAAAGCAACAGAAAAAGCCTTAAGACAAGGATACGAACCGACAGCTGCTACTGAACTAGAATTTTATCTTGTACAGAAAAGCAAAGACGACAAGATTTACCCAGTTGAAAACCACCTTATAGATAAACAAAGATATTTTGACATAGCCCCAGGTCGCGACATAACAGAAACCTACAGAATGGACGTGTCCAACGCTTTATTCTCCATGGGAATCACCGTGGAACGAGAACAACATGAAGCAGGCGCAGCCCAAAACGAAATCACATTCAAATATTCAGATCCAATCACAACATCAGACAACACCATGCGACATAAGTTCGCAGCCAAAGCCGTAGCAGACAGAAAATACAGTTGGATAGCAACATTCATGCCAAAACCGTGGCCCGATAAGCCAGGCAACGGCATGCACATCCACATAGGGCTATTCAACCCAAAAACCGGCAAAAACACGTTTTACGACTCGAAAGGCTACGCACAACTCTCACAAAAATGCCGATACTTCATCGGCGGCCTTCTAGAACACGCCAAGGCACTATGTGCCATAGTAGCACCCACAGTTAATAGTTACAAGAGGCTTGTGCCAGGTTATGAGGCGCCAATACACATTGCATGGAGCAGACGAAACCGTTCCGCTCTGATAAGAGTGCCAGAATATTTCCACGGGAAAGAAAAAGAGGCAAGGATAGAATTTCGATGTCCAGACCCATTATGCAATCCTTATCTTGCTTACACAGTGATACTTGAGGCAGGGCTGGAGGGCATCAGAAAGAAGATTGAACCAGAAGAACCAGTGGACACGAACGTCTATCACCTCAGTAACGCCAAACGTAAAGAACTAGGCGTTGGGATTTTGCCAACGTCACTGAAGGAAGCTTTGGAAGAGTGGAAAAGCGATGATATTTGCATAAAGGCTTTGGGTAAAGAAAACGCAGAGAAGTACATGGAGCTCAAAACGGGAGAATGGAGAGATTATGAGCCACATATACCCAACAAAAAGAATGAAGTAACCCAGTGGGAGATACAAAAATATCTTTACAACTAACCAATAACAACCTTAAACTACTAGTGCAGATGCAAAACATCCATTCCTATAATGAGAAGATGCAACAATGAAATATGATACTATACTTGTGCTTGACTTCGGCGGACAGTACTGCCATCTTATAGGAAGAAGAATCAGAGAGTATGGAGTTTATTCTGAATTAGTTCCTCACGACATAAAACCAGAAGAAATCAAGCTTCTAAGCGAAAAATCAAACGTGAAAGGATTGGTTTTTTCAGGAGGACCAGCCAGCGTCTATGAGCCAAATGCACCAAGACCGGACCCAAGCATTCTTGATTTAGACCTACCAGTTTTAGGTCTATGTTATGGACATCAGCTTATGGCTGAAATGGCTGGAGGAAAAGTTGAACCCACTAAACAGAGAGAATATGGAGTAGCCTATATCACAATCGACAAGCCCGTAGGCGTCCTGAAAAAGTTAGACAACAGAGAGAAAGTTTGGATGAGTCACGGCGACACTGTTCTCTCTATTCCCGCCGAATATGAGATTTTAGCTCACACTGAAAATTGCCCAGTCGCCGCTTTCAGGCATAAGGAAAAGCCGATATATGGGTTGCAGTGGCATCCAGAGGTTGTACATACAGAAAAAGGCGTGCGAATGCTCCGTAACTTCACATTTGAAGTGTGCAAATGTGAACCCAACTGGAAAATTGAGGATGTAATAGAAAAAGCCGTAAAGGAAATAAAAAATGAAATTGGCGAAGGAAGAGTCATAATAGCACTAAGCGGAGGCATAGACTCCAGCGTAGCAACAGCCCTTGCAGCGAAAGCAATAGACAACAGACTTACAGCAGTTTTCGTTGACCATGGGTTTATGCGAGAGAACGAACCAGAATTTGTCAAGGACACCTTTCAAAAGTTCAAGATAAACCTCATAATAGCAGATGCACAAGAAAGATTTTTGACAAAACTCAAAGGAGTAGTAGATCCTGAAAAGAAGAGAAAAATCATCGGTGAGGAATTCATTCGGGTTTTCGAAGAAATCGCAGAAAGAACAAACGCGGAATATCTGATTCAAGGAACCATCTACCCGGATAGAATAGAATCCGGATTCAGAAAATTCTCGGATAAA
>DAOVQA010000116.1:0-4063 GCA_030628925.1 Candidatus Bathyarchaeota archaeon
ATGTGGAGGGCGTCTTGTTGCCTAAAAGACGGTATATACCTTTCGAAGCAACAAGAAGATTTGGATTTCGAAATTTCCTAAAAATCATAGTCTATGGTCTTCTTTACGAAATTGGTTTGTCATCACTTGAAACTGCCTTGAAAAAAATTTATGAATGTTTCAAAGGATACACCATTGAGGAACTACGTTATTACTACAGGAAAATGCCTATACTCCCAGATTCAATGAAAGTTCTGGAGTTTCTACACAACAACGGATGGAAAACCGCTCTCATAAGCTCAGGTCTTCCCAACATTTTCATCCAGGAACTAGCAACAAAGCTCAAGGCAGACTATGCTTTCGGTTTAGAACTGAAAACTGCTAACGGAAAATTCACAGGTGAAATCAAAGGAGATGTCATAACAAAGAATGGAAAGGCAATAATTCTAAAAGAAATCTTGCGAAGTGAAAGCATATCTCCACAAAACTGTATCCTGGTTGCTGACGATCGAAACAACCTGCAGATGTTCAAGTACGCTAATTTAAAGATAGGATATCACCCCGATTTCATGTTAAGCGCCAAATCAGACTACACCGTAACCGGAAGACTACATGAAATCTTACCGATCATAACACAAATGAAACCTGAAAAACCTAAACGAAATCTCACAAGAAACCAAATCCTCCGTGAAACAGTTCACATTAGCGGGTTCGCAATACCCTTCATTTGCTCATACCTCATTAACCGTTATCTTGTAGCTCTCTCAATTTTTCTTATAACACTCATTTACATTATGGCTGAACTAGCTAGAATCACAGGAGCAACCTTCCCCATATTCACTTCCATAACTTCACATACCGTTGTCAAATTGGAACAATATGAATTCGCAACAGCTCCAATTTTTTATGCCTTCGGCATAATAATTTCACTAGTTGTTTTTCCACCGTCGATTGGGTATGCTTCAATTGCTGTGCTCACGTTAGGCGACGGATTCGCAGCCCTATTCGGCGGGAAGCTTGGAAAAACACGATTTCCATTCAACAAAACTAAATGTCTTGAAGGCTCTCTTTCAGGTTTTATCTTTGCTTTTATAGGAACCCTATGCTTCATGGATCCAACTAGAGCCTTCATAGCTGCAATGACTGGAATGTCTGTCGAGTGTTCTCCTATGCCGATAAGTGACAACCTGATGATTCCTTTGATCACAGGTGCTGTATTAACTCTAACTTTAATTTAAAAGCTAGGCTCCCCTGTTTTGCTGTGCTTTTTCCCTAGAAAGTTTTTAGCGACGTTTGGCTGTGAAAAAATGAGGACTGAAATAGAGATTCTATGTTTCCTATGCCTGTTCTGTTCCGGTTATTATTATGTCAAAGTTGAAGCTTGTGACTCCACTGACATCCGGTGATACTGAAAGGGTTAAAACTGCTTGAACAACTGGCACTGTAGTGTTTAGCACGTTGCCTTCTTGATTCCAGCTTAGAGTTATATGTTCAAAAGCTGATGTTGAGTCCCAATTGTCTGTTGTTATATTAAGCACTACAGGTAGCGTACCTCCATTTTTTATGAAAACCGTCTTATTAGCTGTGTCTCCAGGCTCCAGAAACCCCCAATCAATATCTGTTACGTTACTGGTGCAAGCGCTATCCCAATACACACTTA
This sequence comes from Candidatus Bathyarchaeota archaeon, assembly GCA_030628925.1. Taxonomy (GTDB): domain Archaea; phylum Thermoproteota; class Bathyarchaeia; order Bathyarchaeales; family Bathycorpusculaceae; genus SOJA01. The sequence goes on from DAOVQA010000116.1 coordinate 1,640, forward strand.
CCCCAACCGTCCTTAGATTTCCAGTATTTGGCACTCTTTGGTATGCACTAAGCAAGCTTGCTGCCAAAACGCTTACGACAATTCCTATCGTTGCAACGATTAGGATCACTTCAACACGGGTTTTTTGTATGGACATCTTATCTGACTCCTGCTCTGTATAGCATTTCTTAATTCTTAATAAACATTATTGTCTATGCTAACTACACAAATACACTTCACAAACATCCAAAAGCAAGAAACCTATGTTACAAAAAACACAAACCATAACTTCTGTGGAACTAATCTTTCGAAAATCATGCTAAACGCAGCTAACACATGCTACATGACAAGCACCTTTGACACCCGGAGAACTCTAGAAAAACAGCAAGAGCAAACAAATTTCCTCAAAAGAATGACATGAAACAGCAAACTCTCCGGATTCTCACCGGAAGAAGAGACGCACAAATCGATAGATTAGATTATGACAACAACTCCCACCAAAACGCAGACAGGAAATTGAAAAACCAAAAGAAACCCTGAAAAGAAAAGGAAACGTCTGTGTCCGATCGTGTCAAAAAATTATCCCTTTTGAATCTGTTAGCTTGAAACATGCTGGTAGCCATCCTGCCCACAAAAACCGGGCGGCTAACCAACACCTAAATAAGACTATGACTCCTATTCACCTGCTCATTCACAGTTTCGGAGGAGAAGTATTTTGTATGCAGTTGGACACTTAGCACTCGGACACATTTGCGGATTTTTAACATCAAAAGCGTCTAAGACTGACATAAACATGCCACTCATTCTACTATTATCAGTGATACCAGATGTAGACATTCTAATCCCGCAACTTCAACACCGAGGTCCAACTCATTCCATTGTTGCAGCATTCATAGTTTTTATTCCATTTTTCATAGTTTACAAGAAAAAGGCAACACCATACTTCACAGCTCTAACTCAACACTTCTTGATTGGAGACTTCATTGTAGGAGGAAACATACAATTGTTTTGGCCGATAACCACCCAATATTATTTATCTCCTTTTGGAATGAACATAGGAATCAAAAGTCCAGTAAACATAGCCGCTGAATGGATTCTCTTTATAGCCTCAATTTCAATAATGCTTAAAACAAATCAAGCAGCCACATTCTTGAAACCACATCACTCAAACCTTCTACTGTTCATACCTTTGCTTACAGTGCTGTTGCCAACATTCCAGAACTTCCCGGTAAACGTGCCAACTTGGCTAATACTGCCGCATTTAGCCTACATTTTCATATTCTCAGCATCCATAATCACTGATCTCCGCGGCGTTCTGAAATTCATCCAGCATGCGTTACGTAAACTCTGCTTTCGCTTACGAGCTGCACCTCTTGAGACTAACCTATATGCTTCACCTCATCTTGTTTCTATTCAATATTAATCTGAAAACTCGAACTTGCTTTTCTTCTGTTGTTGCTGGCTTGTTTCGGTGTGTGTTGATTTTGAATAGGGTTCCAGAATTTAGATTTCTGTTTCATAAGGCTTATGTTGCTTGTTGTTAGCTCTTGTTTTTGGGTTATCTGTATGAGTTTGAAAGACTTGCTGGACACTTCCCATTTTGTGAAGGTTCTTCTTGTTTTGTGGATTTTCACTGCGCTTTTCATTTGGTTCTTGCTAGGTAGGATCGACTACATTGTTCACGGTGATCTCTACTATTTTGAATTGGAGTATAGTCTTGATTGGGCCGCTCCGTATTCTGCTGTTATGCGTTCGATCATCTTTTGTTTGGCTGTTCCTTCCATTTTAAGTACTGCCTTTCTGGGTTTTGGCTTATGGAAAAGCTTTAGTAATAGAAAGCCTACCCGCAAGCGGACGAGCAAGTCGGCTAGTGGTAAGCTTCAGGCTTTGAAAGGGAATTCTATGGTTATTTCTTGTCCTTCTTGTAAGAAGACTTTTGGCAAGCCTTTGGTCATGCTGGATTTTAGCAGTGGAAAGGCCAAGCTTGTGAATGTCTGTCCCTATTGCAATGCAATGTTAGGCAACAAAGTCAAAAAAGACGAGCAGGATGTTGATGTGGGAATTCTAGGTCCGAATCAACGGGTTAAAACAGAGCAGTGATGAGAGATTCCAACTTAGAACAGAATTCTGGTAAGTGTCAAATAAAGGCTTCACTTCCCTTGCATCCAACTAATCTGAAGGAGCGTTGAAATCATGGAAACTGAGAGATTGAAGGCGTTGCCCCTTTTTTACTAATGGATGGAGCTTTAGTTCTTGCGATGTTAATGTTGTTCCAGCTGAACTGGATCGTCCATAGTACTCTCTATAATTACAATCTTAGTTTTAGCCTTGGCTGGGCGGTGCCTTACTGGACTGCTTCAAGAACATGTTTAGGGTTGCTCAGCTTAACAACGATTGCTTCAACAATCCTTGGTTATGGTTCGTACAGAAAGGCAAGAAAAGAAA
>DAOVQA010000179.1:0-2992 GCA_030628925.1 Candidatus Bathyarchaeota archaeon
GAATTTGTATGCAGTGCAACCTTCAGGGGTTGCTTCCTCACAAGTTTCTTGGTCTAGATTCTGCGTCCAAAAGTATTCTTTGCATTTCGGACACAGTTTCCTTACGTAACCTTCTTCTTTAAAGAACGGTACATTATACTCTTCTTGCGGAAACTTTTTCAATGTTCAGATGCCTCAGCAATACTGAAATCAGGGTTTTAAATGGATTATTAAGAATCATGCATTTAACCATTTCACTATCCAAGCTTAACGCCAAGGGAAAACCAGCCTTTTAAACTTCCGACGAAACGTAGAAGGGATACGAATCCGACAATCCTTGATGCTGCTTGAACAGCAGACCCAAGCAAACGAGCTGGTGGGTTCCAAGACTCTCCAGGGTTCATGCTTGTTGTTTCTCTTTGTCAGGTAAAGAAAGGAAGTTATGAAGATGCCTGTTAAAATGACCACAAGTCTACTTGCTTTCTTGATTGTATATCCTAACATGAAGCCTCCTGCTTCACTTATGCTCAACTTGTAGATAAGCAGTGATAACATAGTACTGCCTAAGCTTTTTCCTGATCGTATATGCTGGCGCAAGCTTGATTTAAATGCTATTGCTCATAATTTTATAGTACATTGCAAGAGGGAGGTGAAAAGGTACGGAACTGCTTGAAATATACCTACTAAACCTTATACTCACTGTAGGCATGTTTGTTATTCTAGTTTTTCGTGCATGGATTGAATTGAAGAATTATCGTATGATGTGGACGGAGTTGGAATGGAGACAGACATATAAGGCCGTTGGAAGAGTGCTCAAGGTTGAAAAGGACATGTTTTCGAAGATGGAAGGAGGAGACGAGCTGTATCAGCTGCTTTGCGAAATCTTTAGAGTGCAAGAAGAATAAAGAATTAGGGGAAATGCCAACCCTCAATTAACCCTTTAGGCACAGTGTGGCTTTTCTCTAGTCCATAGCGCCTAAATGGTTTAGTCAAATGTCTCTGTGACCTAGAAGAAGTTATGTAAAGGCCTTTTTTTATTTCACGATTCATGTTGACCTCAATTTTTCCAAGACCGGTAAACCTTGAACCACATTTTCTACATCTAAAGCCCTTGTTCCTTCCCATGGATTTCAGTCGGCTTCCACATTTCGTGCAAACCGGATTTCTATAATGGATTTTCTGGGCAAGCTTAAGAACTCGAATTTTTTCAAGGTTTATGGTCAATGGACGGTTCCGTGAAGGAGCACGGACACCCCCGTAAACTTCTACATAATCCCCCGCAATTAATTTCCTCGCTGCTTTTCGGAGGAAACCTGTTGGTTCATAAGCTGCACAGTCAACCTGTGCGCCTCCGTCCTTTATTGAGAAAATTACGTGTCTTCTCGGGATTATCTTCGGATTCGCCACTACAGTTCCTTTAGCAATCACTGGATTATGCGGTTCTATTTGGTTTAGCTGTTTAATTCGTTCTAAATGTGCGTCAGTTCCCTGATTAGTGCGGAAAATAACCCATCTTTCCACAGGTTCAAGGGGCTTAACCATTTCATATGCCTTCTTCACAGTTTTTGGAGTTTCACCTCTGATGCCTAAAAGGATTGGGTCTGGGCCTCTCGGTGTTATAAGAATCCTTCTCTTTTCAGGGTCAACATTATTGAACGTGTAAGGCTCTGTTGCCTTATCCATCTTGACAATCGAAGATTCGTCAACTCTTCTTTTTGAGCCATAGTTTTCCGGAGTGCGATATGCGAGAATTTCAAAAGTGCAGTCGTTTTGAAGGGTTGCACCTACCGCTGCCAACCCGCCGATGAGCCCTCGGCTTTTCTTGAACCCCACAGCCTCAGCTTTAAACTTGTTCAGAAGTTTCAGAGCGTCCTTAAGATTTACAATCCCCGTGATTGCTTTTTTTGCGAAAGCTCTGATTTCCTTTGGAACCTTTGCTCCTTCAAAGAAGACTATGCCTGGATCTGTATCTTCATACTCTAAGTCTGCTTGTTCTTCTACCGTGCTTGTGACTGTTTCTTTCATCTCATTTTCATATTTCTCATTGCATCTTATTCTTAGACATAATGCTCCATTTCCCCTAGTTTTCCACGGCACGTTCGGGTTTAGCCTAATCAGGTTTGGGTAGTCAATAAATTCAGCTCCTAGCTTTTGCAGTTTTTCCACAAGAACAGCGGCAACATAAGTGGTACATCCCTTCCTCGGTGAGTCGGTGTCATCTAGTCCGATATGCACTGTTCTCATCATCATATAGGACGGCACGTTTCCTATTGAACTAAAAAATTAAAGTGGAACGTTAGAAGGTTACTTGCGGCATAAAAAGAGGGAAAGTGTGCTATTTTGACCCTTCCACTACAATCATCGTCAATGTTGATCTGACTTTGTCAAGTCTTCTGATACGCCAAGTTACGATTTCCTTAAGTTTATCCATAGTGTCTGCTTTGACTGTTGCAATTATGTCGTAGACACCGTAAACAGCGAAGGATTTATCAACTCCCTCAACTTTCCTCAATGTTTCTAGCACATTTGCTTCTGAACCTATCTCCGTGTTTATCAGCACAAATGCTGTTGGCATTTAGATTTCCTCGCTGTAATGTTTCCTCTTTCTGCATTAAAATACTTTACTACACTCATCCCGTCTTACGTACAATAGAAGGTTTGAATTGGCTTCAGCAAATTGTGTGTCATTGTCTTTTGTATGAGAGGCATCAAAGAAAAGGGAATGTCTGTCTCAACCCTCCGCGTCTTTCCAGTTCTATCCAACCTGAATAACTAGTTTTTCGTAACGCAAACACAAACGTGTAGAACAGTAAATTAGGAGAAAAGCCCTTCGATGACCCTGAGCATTTGATATCCGAACAATATTGCAACGAAATATGTTGGCCACAATATTATCGGCCAGTTTCCAGGGGTGTAGCTCCAGAGGTTCATGGATGTAGCGAAAATTTCCATAAGTGCAAGAGTGAACAAGCCGCCTAAGGCCAAGCAAAGCTGTTCTTTAGCTTCCCTTTTA
>DAOVQA010000096.1:0-4879 GCA_030628925.1 Candidatus Bathyarchaeota archaeon
AATCAAGGTTCCAAGAAGAATACAACATGCCAGTGCTCCACTATACTGAACTCCTCAGCCTAGCGTTAGGAATAGACCCAAAAGAACTCGCCCCCGAATTCCACAAAATAAAAGTAGACAGCATACTAAACAAGATCAGTTGAGCATGTACACGACAATTTTCTTACCACAACATATGCCTCTAAAGAATAGTTTTCAGAAGGGCGCGCGCTTTGTGCCATGTATGACTTACGTTTACGTTATATGTGGCATATAATTTGGATTGTTACTCACAAAAGGCTTAAAAACGCCTGCCCCTAAAAGGTTAGTTCTGAAAGGAAAGGAGAAAATGAAAAATTGAGTTCAGATGTGAAACCAACCGACACTTTAGACGTTAGAGGAGAGGTGTGTCCGTACCCAGACGTAAAGACTCAGAAGAAAATGAAGAAGATGAAGTCAGGGGAAATACTGGAAATTCTCCTTGACTATCCGCTGTCCGCGGAGCGAATACCGCGCTCAGTTGAAAAGATCGGCCACGAAGTCCTAAAAACCGAAAAAACAGGAACAAGCGAATGGAGAATACTCATAAAAATAAAGTAGAGAGGCTATAACCTTGACGGATACATCATTAATGCTTGCTGGTCTAGTAGTGGGAATAATCTTTGGCTTCGTACTGCAACGTGGACGCTTCTGTATGAACTCAGCGTTCAGGGACATCATACTGATGAAAGAATACACATTGCTCAAGTCGGTTGCCATAGCAATAGTTGTTCAAATGATTGGGTTCCACCTCATGGCAACAATGGGATACATTCAACTGAATCCAAAGGCATTATACTGGGGGTCAATGATTTTCGGAGGTTTCGTTTTTGGTATTGGCATGGTTTTAGCTGCAGGTTGTGCCAGCGGAACCACCTACAGAGTCGGAGAAGGCATGATGGGATCTTTCGTCGCATTACTGGGATTCATGATTGGTGGTCTAATGACTTCCGGAGGCGCTTTGAAGGAATTGAGCTCATATCTCAAATCCAACACTGCAATAACCACAACTGACTTGGGAGTTACCGCAGGACCTTTAGTCAAAGAAGGAAGCACAAGTCCAACACTAGCCAATGTCTTCGGTTTAGACCCGTTGATTTTCGCAGTAATAATAGCTATTGTCATCTTGGCTACTCTAGTATGGAAACGTGGGGGCGAAGAAATTAAGGCCGAAGGAACACTGTACGAAAAAATCTTCAAGATGGGATGGAGCTGGTGGATCACCGGTATCGCCGTGGGAATCGTCGGTATGATAGCCTTCTGGAATTTCCAGAATTATGCTTTGGGAATTTCTGGCGGATGGTTTGGCTTTCTGGATGCACTGATAACTGGCCAACTTCCCAGATTGGGTTCCGGAATGTTGAACTGGTTCACGTTTCTAGTGATTGGCGTAGTTTTAGGTGCTGCTGTTGCCGCTGTCATTGCTGGAGAGTTCAAGCTGAGAGCACCAGATGCGAAGCGGCTGTTGCAGCAGTTTATCGGTGGATCGATCATGGGCATCGGCGCTGTCATCGGAACAGCATGTAACATTGGCCACATATTAAGCGGTATACCTCAACTAGCGCTAAGCAGTATACTTGGCGGAATATTCATAATCCTAGGATGTTGGGTAACAGCATACATCATGTTCATGAGAGGATAGCATGCCAACAATAAGCTTTCTCTTTTTTTCTGGACCTTACCAGTCTGAAAGTCCGGAAACAACGATCGAACTAGCAAAAGCAGCCCTAGACAAAGGCGTGAACGTGAAGATTTTCTGCTATATGGACGCGGTCAACTGTGTGAAAGTAGGGCAAAAAAAGGTTCCAGGCGTAACCAATATAGAGGAGCAGTTCAGAGAGTTAATAGCAAGAGGAGCAGATGTTCGCTTGTGCACGCTCTGCATGCTTGTAAGAGGGACAAAAGCCTTCATCGAGGGCGCTAAGAGGGCTGGAACACCCGACATTGCAGACATAGTGGAAGAGTCTGATAGAGTTCTAGTAATTTCTTAAGAAGGAGAAAGAAGTATGTCTAAAAATATCGTTGTCATATTGAGGAAACCGCCACATGGCTCTCTTTATCCAGCTGAAGGATTACGAGTGGCTGTTGCAGTCAGCGCATCCGAAACAACAGTCGTTTCCATAGGGGACAGCGTGTATGCGTTCCTAAAGGAAACCGACATGACACTCTACAAGCACCACTTGGGTTTCCTGAAGGAAACTGAAATTCCAGTACTCATAGACAAAGATTCGATGGAAAAACGTGGATTGACCGAAGGAGATTTAGTGGATGCTGTTACGGTAAAAGGACACAGCGAAATCCTTAGCACAATAGCTGAAGCTGATGCCACCTTAACGTTTTAGGTGTTGTTTTATGGCTAAGATACTTTATTTTGTGACAGACACGGATCCGATGAGTATACAGCTTGCTTCCGAACACAAAGACAGCGAAGTTGGAATTTGTCTGATGCAAGACGCAGTCTACTTCGGATGCAGAGGAAAAAATGGAAACGGAATGCTCGCAGAAGCACTGAGGCACGGTGTGCTCGTATTTGCAGCTAAAAAAGATGTTGAGTTGCGAGGCTTAACGAAGCTGGTTCACTCAGAAATCAAAGTTTTAGACTACGGTGAAATCATAGACCTAGTCCTTAACTACAAGCGAATAGTCAACATCTAATTCCACCTCTTTATTTTCGTACTATCGATTTTTTTGATAGAATTTTCAAGACTTCTCGCTTCCATAAGCCTATTCTGCATTTTCTACGGTTCTATGGGGTTGTCCAGTGATATCCGTCTGTTCGAAACTCTACAAGACTGGAGAAAAAGACTAAAGAAGCAAAGGAAGAACCGCCCGTTCATCAACGAATATGAAAAATGTTGAATTTTGGAATATACACGTGGAAAAGAGCGGATTTGACACCATTTACATTTGTTCAAAATGATTATTTGCCATAACTTCTTGTAGCTGTTGTTTTTGGGATATTAATTTCAAGAACGTTGTTACCATTACATGTTACTATCACATTTTCAATTTGTAAATGCTTCACGGGCTGCTTTAGCTTTTGACGGTCTTTTGTGCATCTTTCTAGGCCATCAACATCTGTGTGTATTGTTGCTTTTTGATCTTTGCAGCGATACTGCAAGAAAATTCTGACGTAATCATCATCTTCAAACACGTCGACTAATGGTTCCTCTGCTTTAGGAAGGGGTATTAAATGATTTGCTAGGGGAGTCCGTTCCAGGTCTTCTTCTTTTACGTATTTTCTTCTAAGAAGATTTTCAATGGGTTCAACAGTAATGTTTTTTGAGCAATCCTCCTCTTCAGCGATTTTCGTCACTAGTATTCGACAGAAAGTGTCGATATTTCGCAAAGTTTCTTCGAAATCTTCCATTCGGAGTTCCCCAAGAATATTCTTCTATTTACTATTACATACTCGTACCTTTTTAACGTTCCTAAGCCACAGGTAACGCAAATTTAACGGAAAAGAGACAACAATAAGCTATTTCCTCTTAACTGGAGATGATACAGTTCGTGTATGCTTTTTTATACTAACAATTTCCCCAAGTTTTTCGTCTGACTTCATAAGGGTTGTGTTAATTGCCAGCTTCGCAATTACCGCACCTTTGTCTGCTATTTTGCTCAAGGTTGAAACTATCGTTCTCAATATACAATGAGGAATGTCTCCCCCCAGTAGTTTGCGCATCTCCTTTTCAAACTCGCCTTGAAGAACAGTGTGCATTTCCAACAAACTATTTGCAATCTTCAGATCCCCTGTAAAAATGCAATCCACAGCTTTCTGAAATATCGTTTGCGTTAATTCGCCCAGGTGATAGATTCTCTCAAGTGCTGTTCCACTGAGTGCTTCCTTATACTTTTCAAGCTCAACTACTCGCTTTGCCACGTCTGCAGAATAATCAGCAATAAGCTCAAGATATTGCAGTATTAAGCAGGTACAAGGAATTAAGATGAGTTTACTGAAACCAATCTTCTCCGCTAGATCCCGTTTTCGCTGCGCTAAAACAAGTAACCGTGTTGCCAAGAAAAATATCATGTCTGCTTCATCTTCACGATCGATAGCATCCCTAGCTAGTGCCGTATCCTTTTCTAAAAGCCCTTGCATCGCTTCACTGTATATTGTTGAAGCAATTAGAGATAAGCGTCTAATTAGCATGTCCATTTGAAATTTGGTCGGGTCAATAGAGCATTGAAGAAGAATGTTCTTCGAAGTTTCTTCCAATATGCCAAGTCCAATGAGTCTGCGAACGATGCCTCTAACCTCTCCTACACATTCGCTTCTTATCCGACTTTTTGAGGTTATTCTGATAACATCTCGTCCCAATATGTAGCATCCAACAACTAATCTTTCCAACATCCTTCTTTCGTCACACACATCCGCATTTATAATATATTCTTCTGCTTCTTCCCTTCTGGCCAAATCGCTTGGTACAATTCGTAAAGTGCCGTCTGTTTCCCGAACAATGAAAACAAGGTCGCCTGCTTTAATGTTGTTTTCTCTCACCCATTCGCTTGGCAGTGATACCGTCGTTGTTGAGTAGCCTACCTTTTGAACTTTTCTGCTTTCCATACAATCACTTCAATAGTATTTACTGTTAATCCCACGTATTAACTCTTATATATCTTTTATATCTTTTCACCTTGCATCACGCTCACGTTACTAGAACACTAAGTATTTACTACTATATCTTATATATGCATTACATATATATTTGTGATTTATGTTATATATCATTCAAGCTTAAAGGAGATGAATGGAAAAATGTCTGAATGGAAAACTGTGAGCATAAGACAAAAACTCATTGGAGAAATCGACAAGGCCATTCAAACCGGCCGCTACAGAAGCATTTCGGAATTCGTGTCTGAG
>DAOVQA010000128.1:0-3937 GCA_030628925.1 Candidatus Bathyarchaeota archaeon
CAAACCTGCAAAAACAAGAACGTGAATGTAACAGGCACCGTAGAAAAGCTGTTTCCTGTCTCCACTTTCAAAAGGCAGGATTCAAACGATGGAAAAGTAATGCGGTTCATACTAGCTGATGAAACGGGCGAGATAGCAGTTGTTGTTTGGAATGAGAAAGTGGATGAACTGGAAGAAACACTGAAGAAAGATGTCACGATGCAACTGGTAAACGCAAAAGCCAAAAATGCAATGAACAAAGGCTTAGAAATTCACGTTAACTCACAAACATACGTCAAAGCTATCACATTAACCGAAGAATGTTCGAAAATAGCGGATTTGAGGGAAGGCTTAAAACATGTTAACGTCAAAGGAGTTATCGTTGCCAAACCAGTGCTTAGAACTGTGAAAACATCCAAAGGAGAACTTGTGAGACTCGCAGTTTTTGAACTGAAAGATGAAACTGGTAAAATATGGGTTTCAGCATGGCGAGAACACGCTGACATTGTTAGCAATTTTAAAGCAGGTGACAGAGTTATCATGAGAGACTGTTACATAAAGAAAGGCTTTAGAAAACAGCTGGAAATGTCAACAAGGAACAAAACTCGCTTCACACTTTTTCCAACAGAGTAGAACTGTAGTGCCGGGGGCGGGATTCGAACTCGCGACTTCTGGGCTTGGGCTTATAAGGCCCCTTTTCGCTCTCCAGATTATGAGTCTGGCGCCCAAACCAAGCTAGGCTACCCCGGCATAATATTTTGTATCTATCTAAGGTTTTAGGCGCTCTTACATATAAAAATTTGAGAAGGTCATATCTCACCTAGAATTGTTCATTATTTTCTTCTCTAGTTTTCTTACGCCAGAATGTTCTCCAATATGTACCTGATCCGCCATTTTGACGAAAAGTCCTGTTTCAACAACTCCTGGAATGTCCTTCAACTTACGATCTAGTTCTCCAGGTTTATGTATGAGTCCGAAATTCACATCTATGATGGCGTTGCCATTATCCGTTATGACCGGACCAACTTTCTTGTTGCTTTCTCTTAGCACTGGTTTTCCTTTCATTTCCCTTATTCTACGCATTAAAACCGGTGTTGCAAAAGGTACAACCTCTATTGGCACCGGGTGATCGTTTTCTCCTAAGAACTTGGCTTTCTTTCTTTCATCAGCAACGATAATCAGTTTCTTCGATGCGAATGCAACTATTTTTTCGCGGGTAAGAGCGCCACCCGCACCCTTTATAAGATTCAGTTCGTCGTCGATTTGGTCTGCTCCATCTATTGTTAAATCCAGTATTGAATGTTCCTCCAATGTAGTTATCGGAATTCCATGTTTAACAGCTAGGGTGAAAGCTTGATAAGAAGTTGGGACGGCTAAGACATGTATATCTTCATGTTGAATCTTATTTCCAATTTCTTCGATTGCATAGGCAGCTGTGCTTCCACTCCCTAGACCTATTATGAAATTGTCTTTCACATGTTTGACTGCGGCTAGGGCTGCGTTTCGCTTTGCCTCTTCAACCCATTCTTCATTAAGTTTCAATTTCCATCTGCCCCAGTTTCTCTAAGACTTTTTCTACTTCAGATCTGATTTTTTCTATTCTTTTCTCTGCTTCCGTTCTTGGACTCGGCTTAGTTGCTGATTTCTTCTGTCTTCCTTTGGCAGGTTTTTGAGGAAGTGTTGTTGCCGGCTTTTTCGCGATGGGTATGGTTATTTCCCTTATCGGTTCCACTTCAACTCTTGAGCGCAGTTCATCAACTTTTGTGCTTAGTTCGTCAAAGCGTTCGCTGAAGAGCTTTATCAAATCCTCTTGCATGATTTCTAATTCATGTAGAGCAACTAGCGATTCATCCTTCGAAATGGCTTCCTTAACCATCATCATTCTAGACTTGTACGTCTGTGCAATTCTTTCCCTTTCTTTCTCTGTTATCTTACCTTCCGCGTGAGCTTCATAGAGCCGCCTGATAGCACCACCTAGAATCTCTCTCTCCAAATCCATAATTCTAAGTTCTTCCCTTGCCTGCGTTGCATCTTCTCGAGATATACTTCTCTCAATTCTGAACGGCAGCCCTTTCATTTTTATCTCTGATTTCTCTTCTTCTTCCGAAAACTTTTCCTGTTTTTCACGTCTTCTCATAGCATAAATGACTGTTAGACACGTGAGAACCACCCCTAATACTATCACTCCATAAACTAGGGGGTCATCAAACGGCAAAGACGTTTCCTCTCTATCTTCATTTAACGTTTGTGAATATATAAATTACCCAATACACATCGCCAACGTATTTTGAAGCCTCAAACATCCGTAATTATGTGAAACACTGTTGAAGTAACATGTCAAGCAGTCTGAAACAGATTTTTTGCATAATATCATCTCACTAAGCGTCTCAGTGGGACACTACTATAAGCGCTGTATAAACCACAGACTCAATGAGTGCATTGAAAGGTGTCAGAGAAATCGACAAGGCTTTTGATTTATAATTCTCTTTCCTAGTCTATTTTTTGCTTCCAAGCTGATTTCATCTTGCAAACGTCCTATAGATTTGGAAATCGGATATGCAGTTTTCTTCGACCTAGGTAAATCGTTTTCTCAGAGCTTCCCTGATCATCTCAATTCTTGCTTTTTCTTCCCATGTTTTTTGTTTCTTTAGTTCTTCTTGTATTCCTTTTTCTTCTTCCCTTTGAACTGCAATGTTGTGCTCGTCGATACCTTTGTTGGTTTCCTTCACGACTTGTTCAATCCACTCAAGCTTTTCTTCAAATTCATCTGCTGTGGTTACAAGCCTGAGTTTATCACCCATCACGAAGAGTTTCCTATCCCATAGGTGCCTGCTTGATTGCCATTTCCTTTCGAAAATGTCCTGCCAAATGTGATCTGGCATGGTGTCTAGGGGAAGATCAATTATGTAAGCATTAGGAAAATAGCGATCAGTTTTTATGGTGACCTTGCCAACGCTGAAGGGTTTGGAAAGTTTCACTTTCTTGGCTATTTCTTTCATGCTTATCCACAACTACTTGTTTCATGGTTCGCTTTAAAAACTCTATGTCTCCACACGGTCAACCTATCCTTTTCTGGAGACTCAAAAAATCTGTTTATCTGTCAATTTTGACTCTGATGTTCACCATTGAAAACCGAGCTACATAGACCCTTGCTAATGTGGAAATTTTCAATGCGTCTTGGAAGACTGCAGTAAACTCAACAAGTCAGCTGAAACCATAGACGATGTAAACTCTATACATGTTCTTTTTGGAAGAGCCTCGGGCGGGATTTGAACCCGCGACCGCCGCCTTACCAAGGCGATGCCCAACCAGGCTAGGCCACCGAGGCACATGCATAATTACTAGTGTTAAAGGAGTTTTTTATGTTTTAAGGATTTCAGCCTTGATGGTTAGGTAAATATAAAAGAGAATACTGTCTCAATTTTGAAACTGACGGTTGCGGGGGTGTCCGAGTGGTCAAAGGAGCAAGGCTTAGGACCTTGTCGCGTAGGCGTTCGTGGGTTCAAACCCCACCCTCCGCACCAAGAGGGCGAAACACCATGATGCCTTAGCGCTCGTTAGAAACTCCAAAATCATCATCTTCCCTGGAACACTACAAGCTTCGTCAAGGGCAAATGCACTGCAAGCGTTTATGCAGAGCGCGCACTTCTCTTCTCATCCGGTTCCAAGGGCAGGTGCGTGATAAAACTGCTGTAATGTGAAACTTTCTGGAAAAGTTTATTTTGTTGTAGGGCGCTATGCAATAGAGCTATTGGCGGATAGGTGTCCGCTGGGATGTGGCCGGTAGGCTGAACCATAAACTAGAGAGTGAGGTGAAAAAATGGCATATAAATATATTGCTAAGGCGTGGGCAAAACCGGAAAAGTCGTTCGTAAAGGAATTAATGCGCCAAAGATTAATAAAATGGCGTAGGCAATCAGCAGTAGTCCGCATAGAAAAACCAACACGTCTAGACAGA
>DAOVQA010000135.1:0-3844 GCA_030628925.1 Candidatus Bathyarchaeota archaeon
GTGCTCCTGTTCTGGAGCGACACCCAACGAGGTGTCTCCTCACTCTTCGGAAATAGCTTAGTGTCACCAGGCTGGATCCTTGTAATTCTGCTCCATTTCGCATTTTCATATCCAGTCGTGGTTAGAGTCCTCGTTGGCGCTTTACTGGATTACAAAAGAGAATATGAACAAGCATCAAGAACTTTAGGTGCAGCACCATTTACGGCAGCTAGAACCGTTACATTTCCAATACTGAAACCAGCCTTGATAGCTTCGTTCATTCTAGCCTTTTCAAGATCTATCTCAGAAACTGGAGCAACCATGATGGTTGCAGGAGCTGTCCTCAACGGTCCAATATTCATCAAAAGTTACATTGGTCAAGACGGCCCGTTAGTTTTCGTCAGCTTCGTTCTGATAGCGGTTTCCACCCTAATTTTCATAGCCATTAGACTGCTTGGTCCCAAACTAAAGTTACCCATTAGAAGAATTTGGCCTTCTACCGAAAGAAAATTGAGCTCTTCTAAAGTTGCATCCTCAAGAAATGGCCTAGCCCTCTTGACATTTCTTGTTTTAGTGCTTGCTCCATCCCTTTTTGTAGCGCTTCCAGCATTTGAAGCTGTTATTACAGGCGCGTTCTCGGAAGCTTTGGCTGGAGCAGGAATTTGGGCAGAATACTGGCAAAGCATCTTCTTGACATATTCTCTCGGGATACTTGTCACATTGATTAATGTGGTTATCGGTTTGCCTATGGCAATTGTGGTCGCTAGGAGAAAATTTGGAGAATTACCGTCGTCAATCCTAGATGTGCTTGTTAACATTCCATTGGTTGTTCCATCCGTTGCTTTAGGGGTTTCTTTAGCCTTTTTCTGGAAGGAAAACTTCGCATTCATACCTGAAATTTGGCTACTCATCTTTGCACACTTAGCTATCACCTACCCCTACTTTGTAAGATCCATGTCAGCTGCAGTAGAAAGGATAAACATTGAACTAGAGGATGCTTCAAGAACACTTGGTGCAAAACCCTTCTCTGTATTCAGAACAATAGTGTTCCCATTAACAAAATACTCCATGATCTCAGGTGCAGTTATGACATTTACAAGAAGCGTGAGTGAGACCGGTGCCACAATGGTTGTCAGCAACTTGGTTACCGCCCCGGTTTTATTGGTTAACTGGGTCAAAACTGGAGTTCCAACAGCAACTCTAGGGTTAGGCTGTGGTCTGCTCATACTATTCTCTTTCATAATTCTGTTAAGTCTAAGGCTCATTGTAAGGGGAAGGGGGATATACTAGCATGTTGAATATATCGCTAAAATATGATGCACTAATTCATTTCCGCATAGACTCAAAAGAGGCGAAAACAAATGCCTGATGTCCGTTTGGTGAATGTCACAAAGAAATTTGGAAGGATAGTCGCTGTAGACTGTGTAAGCCTCCACATTTATGATAAGGAATATTTCTCCCTGCTTGGTCCAAGCGGTTGTGGAAAAACAACCTTGCTGAGGCTTGTTGCAGGACTAGTTCAGCCCGATGAAGGTGAAATCTACATCGGAGACAAGCTTGTTAATAATGTTCCGCCGGAAGATAGAGACATTGGGTTTGTCTTCCAAACTTTTGCTTTGTTCCCACACATGAATGCTTGGGACAACGTAATCTACGGTCCAAGAGTAAAAGGTTTCGACATGAAAAAAGCAGAGACAATTGGACATGAAGTGCTTGAGATGGTTAGGCTACATGAACGTTTAGACGCCTACACAAACGAGCTAAGCGGAGGAATGATGCAGAGGATAGCTGTGGCAAGAGCTTTGGCAGCAGGCTCCAAACTACTGCTCCTAGACGAGCCACTAGGACAATTAGACGCAAAAGTAAGAAATGAACTGAGATATGAAATAAGAAAGATGACAAAAGATTTGGAACTAACAGCCATACATGTCACACATGACCAGGCAGAAGCCATGGCTATCTCAGACAGAATCGCAGTTATAAAAAAAGGAAAAATCGTACAGGTTGGAAACCCAAAGGAGCTTTACATGACCCCACAAAACATTTTTATAGCTCACTTCATAGGAGAATCAAACTTCCTAGAAGGCTATATTTCACATCTGAACAAAAAAGAAGCAACAATAGAGCTTCGTGGTGGAATAAAAGTCCAAGCAAGAACTCAGAAAAACATGAGTAAAGGTGAAAGAGTGGCCTTAGCCGTAAGACCGGAAACTCTTGTAATTGAAAAGGGCATAAAGAAGAACGAAAACTCCATCGCAGGCATTGTAGAGAGAATAACCTTCGAAGGAACAAATATACGATATGAAGTTAGACTTGAAAACCAAGACCTAGTTGTGGTTGTCAAACCATCTCTAATTGAAGAATGGCTTAACGTAGGCGAAAAAACCACCGTAAGCTTTTCATCTGAAAAGACACATGTATTTGCGTATCCAGAGAGAGGGTTAAGGGAGGAATTATCAGTTGAGTGAACTAGTAAAGTGGTTTGAAAAGAGAAGAGAAACAAAAGCCTTAACAACAGTGCAGCAGCACCTAGCTCTCACAACTGGAGTAGTTGAAGATTTAGAAAAAGCAATACATGCAGCTATCACAAAGGACGAAAAAGAAAAGCAAATATGTATCAAAAGAGTGGCAAGCGGTGAAAAAGAAGCAGACAGGCTGCGAAGAAAAATTATGCATGACATTTCAAAAGGAGAACTCCCACCAACCGCCAGGATAGACCTATTGGACCTTGTAAAAAGAGTGGATATGGTCGCAGACTGGAGCAGAGAATCCACACGAATATTAGGCGCCATACCAATAAAGCAGGTGCCAACCCCAATCAAGGACGAATTCGCAGAAATGGTTCAAAACGTAAAGAAATGCGCAATTTCCCTTCAGAAATGCATCAATAAAATGATGACAAAACCTGAAAAAGCACTTGAAGCTGCAGACGCAGTAGAACGAGAAGAAGAAGAAGTTGACGATCTGCATGAAAAAGCCAGAAAACTATTGGCAAAAGCAGATTTGCAGAACGCTGGAACAGCCGTTCTGGTTGGCCAGCTTTTCGAAGCCATAGAAATGATTGCAGATTCCTGTGAAGATGCATGTGACCAAGTAAGAGTTATAATTGTTAGAAAATAAGTGATAAACTATGCCGGAAATAAGAGTTGACATATCAGAATTAAAAGGTGAAGGCAGCAACCTAATACAAGAACTAGCAGAATTCCTGAAAGAAAAAACGAAAGCTGAAGTTGAAACAGCAGCAAATGAAATAATTGTGAAAAGCGAAGAAAAAAGCGTTCCAAGATCATACTTGCGTGTTCTCTTGCGAAAGTACCTTCATAAACAGAAGCTGAGAGAATATTTCAGAGTCATAGGTGGAAAAGAAAATACTCTAATCATCAAAGAGAGAAAAATCTCCGAGGAATAACAGCCTACTTTTTCCTTCTGAATGCTTCACGTTTCTTTCTGTCGAAATCTTTCTGAATCTTCAACACGCAGCCCCGTGCAATGTAAGTACTCCTAAAAGCGTCTAACAACTGCCCCTCCCCCATACCCTCTTCAGCTTTGTCAAGCAAACCCCTCACTGTAACCAGCATCAAACCCGCTTCAGCCTTAGCAAGCTTTGGCCTAAGCTTCCATTTTGATTTGTCAATTTCATCTTGGACTACTATTGAGAACAAGAACAAAGCATATTCAAGTTCCGCCGCAACATGCCAAACGCCATCCGCAAGCGAGTCATCATTCTTTTCATCCAAAGCCAACATTGAACCATCCAGAAAATCTACAGCAGCACTCAAAGCCTTCAATATTTTCTTCTCTGCTTCCACTGTCTCAACCCATTTTAGCACACTATACCTGCTAGTCCATTTTTATTTGTTTCGTA
>DAOVQA010000118.1:0-4038 GCA_030628925.1 Candidatus Bathyarchaeota archaeon
AAGAAGAAAATCGTAAAAGCCGATACGCTCAAGGCTGTGTATTTGCGACGAGATATAGGCACTTCCGAAAAGCTGGAGTATGCCCACACTGCAAAAACAAACATGAAAGTCCACAAGCTTATTCCAACGATGTCCACGCAGGATAAAGTCACCACGAATCTATGGCCTAAAGAAGGAACATAAATCGCAGAGCCTTCGGTAACGGAAGGTACGCCTACAAATGACAGCAAGACGGAAAGTAATGAACTGATCGAGCTTTCGATAATCATTTATTGATTCCTCACTTGTATTATCGTGTATCTACAGATATGCGATACTTTATAATTACCTTGCGCATCAAAAATCTGAACAACTACTCATAATGCTACTGAAACAACACAACCCTCTACCCTCAGCGAATCTATGGAGCCCACACTGCACGCGCGCCTGTACAGAAGAAACGTGGAGAAAAAAAGCTCAGAAGCAACCTGCAGGAGAAGACTATTCTCAAAAAACCGGCATAACGAATCTCAACCAAAATGCATGTTTGTCTTCTTATCTTGTTAGTTTTTGCATAGTTTCAGCTAATATGAAAAGGCCGATCAAGATCACAATTGTTGGGATAAGAGGTAGAGAGTATCCTAGAATTCCAGCTCCTCCAACGGCGAAAGCTACTAAGCCGATGAAAAGACTGAATTTGCTCATTCTAATACCGACTCCTGCCCTTGCGACATTGAGACCCAGTAAAATCAGTCCCACTCCCAAAGCCATGTAAGATCCAGTGTCCACTTGGAAATATTCTCCAGCTAGCCACCCAGCCCCAATCAGGACAAAGAAGGCACCCCAAGCTACACGATTTAGAGTTCTTCTACGAACCAACAACCGTAACCTCAAATTCAGATTGCTGTAGAGACTTATTTAAGCCTTAGGAGCCCATGCACTCCATAAAAAGGCGAACACCATAATACCCCAAGGACGTTATTAGCAGTTCTACAAGCATTACACATGTTTTAATCTGTTATGTACAGTTTACTTCTTCAAGAACCATAGAACTACGCGCTCCTCCTTAAATCCAGGATTGGCTCCGGCTAGAACTCCGTCAAGTGTGCTTTGCATCTACGTGTGTACCATGTTCTTTCTCATTAATTTCATGAACTCGTCGAAAAGCCTCTCAAAGAAGTCTTTCTTTAGTTGAGGGCCCTTTCCAATGCCTGAGCATTCATCTGTATAGATAAAAGCGTATCTGTTATTTCCAAGGTTATCAAGCAGGAATGGATAGAACCTGCAGATTAGAGGTCTCATCTGATAGATAGAGCATGAATCATCTTTTAGAAACACACATTTTCCATCATTAGTCTTTCTCATCTGGTAGACATAGGGTTCAAAATCTTCAATTTTTTCAGCGATTTCATCAGGACCCATTGAAGCAGTTTCAGATATGTGATCAGCCTCACTCTTCAATAGAAGAATCAACCTAGTCCTACCTTCAGCATCTCCACAGCACAGGGCGCATCTCACACAGCTAAAACGAACATGTTTCGGATACCTGAAACTCAAGCCGATCTCACCTGACTATTCACAAAAACAAGGTCAAAAAACTATTTTAATAGCACCCATCAAATCGTAAGTATTAGCTGATTATTGAAACACGTAAGCCAACAATCTCGGCATAATACAAGAAGAACACGGAACGTTCAGAAACATTTTGTGCTGTTTGCACGAAAAAGCTATTTATTGCCTTTCCTATGCCTTTGGGGAAGCGAAACTTTCTTCCTCTGTTTCTTCTGCATCTCCTTAGCCCTTTTCAATTGTTTATGTTTTTCACGGCCTGCAGCTTTCTCTTTCTTGCTTTTTCTAGCCACGTTTTAACCCTCATTTTTAAGGGCACAAATATATGATACTTACTAAAAAATGTTGCCATCCTTGAAGAAGCGTCAGCATATACAGCGCGCGCTAGCCAGCGATTAAGGAACTTCCGTTTTTGAAATAGCACGAAGAAATCTTGAACTGGCTGACAAAAATAGTTAAATAGATGTACGATGAAAACTATATCGAGTCATCCCAAGATGATAAAAAGACTTGTTCTAGACGTCTTGAAGCCGCATAAACCAACCGTTGTGGAACTTTCTGAATCACTCAGTCACATAGATGGTATAGAAGGCATAAACGTAATTACTTATGAGATAGACCAGCAAGTGGAAAACGTAAAAATCATAGTTGCAGGAAATAACATAAACTTCGAAAGCATCAAGAAGAAACTGGAAGAGCTTGGGGCTACCATCCATTCTGTTGATGAAGTTGCAGCTGGCAAAAGAATAGTTGAGGAAGTAAGCACACCTCAAGATAGATCTGCCCGAATGTAAGATGAGTTAAGACTCTCATGAAGCTTCTTGATAAAATAAGAAGGTACATAAGGATCAGCGAAATTGCTCCAATAAGTAGAAGATATTTTATAATGAATGCTTTTGATGGAGCCACCACAATTTTGGGCATCGTAGTAGGAGCGTATGTAGCTGAAATAACCAGCGAGTCTTTGGTGATATTGTCCGGTTTGGGTGCAACTCTTGCCATGGGGTTGTCAGGTTTTGCAGGAGCATATATGACCGAAGAAGCTGAGCGTGAAAAGAAGATTAACACCTTAGAGAAATACATGCTTATAGATCTGAAGAACAGCGTGGTAGGTAAGGCAAGTCGTTTCGCTTGTCTATGGGCTGGAATAGTTGATGGAGTATCTCCGGCAGTGACAGGTGTGGCCTGTTTGACTCCTTTTTTTCTTTCGTCCCGTGGCTTGCTTTCAATCAATGTTGCAGTTCAACTGTCCGTTGCAATAGCCTTGACAGCAATGTTTTTGCTAGGCGTTTTTCTTGGAAAAATATCAAGCAGAAACATGTTCTTTCATGGAGCAAAAATGTTGCTTGTAGGATTAATCATCACACTCATTTTCCTCGCACTTAAAATGATCCAATAAACGCCTGCATCTCCTCACCCTCAACGATTTCGTTCTGAAAGAGCTTGAGTAAACCGATCCAAAAACCAATTACCTTGAATAGTTTTTCTATCTTTAAGGCCATCACCAAAGAAAAAGAGTTTCACTTCGAAAAATCGGTGAATTGGCTTGAACAATGAGGCTTTGCGCTGTTTCATGTATATGTTTCTGGCTAACCCCTTCCCTTTTTAACTAGAAAGTATCCTGACAGAGATTAATGTCCGAGTTTCTCCTTTGACATTCTGAACTAACGAACCTTTTGCCAGGTTTATGTAAGGTTTGAGAAGCGAAACTGAGCTTGCTGAGAAAAGTAAAGAACACACACAACGTTATTCTGACCGTTGCAAAATCCACACTAGGAGAGGCCAGATCTCTCATTTTTTTGAACATTGAAACTAGTTTGAATGCATCAAGTTTTAGAAGTATAACTGCAAATCAGAAAGCGTAATCGTTAGGTTTTGTCGTGTGTGTTGATACGTAACGTATAAGTTGTCGTAGTGACTCGTGATATTCACGATGACAATGAAATCTACAGCGTTTAACCGCCGAATACGATTGTTCCTTCACAGCATAGGCTTAAGCTGTCTAGGCGGAGCCATATTCCTCCAAATCCTAGTATTCACCGATATACTACAACGGGGGTATTTTATGGCAGTGGAGAGCAACCCAGTTATCTTAACTTTTGAAATAGCTTTAACAGCTTTCGCCCTTATTTATTTCGTTTACATCTACCAAAATCTAATGCGATCTATCAAATAACACGTCAATATGCATTTCTTTTTAAAAAAAGGCGAAAAAAGAGCTTAAAATAGCAAGAAGAAAGTAAGAAAGCGTTATAAGACTTCTAAGCCAATCAACAGACAAATCAATGGAGAAAAATCTCATGGAAAACAAGAAAATAGCCGCGATAATAGTGTTGATGATATTCGCTCTATCTCTAACTCCCAAAGCATATGCACAGGAAAGTAGTGACATACGGACTTTTTATCATTTTAACAAGGACGCATTAGTCATAGAAGTTAAGGCGCCTGCAAATACAGAGCCTGGACAAACAATAAATGTTTCCGTAAGCT
>DAOVQA010000068.1:0-6238 GCA_030628925.1 Candidatus Bathyarchaeota archaeon
AATATGCCGTGCCAGCTAGTCCTTTGGCCGTAAAGAACCCAGACTACTGGGATGATGAAAACAGGCATCAGAGACATCAAGGTTTGAGCGATACCTGCTTGAGTGTAGGCCACAGCAACCATCGAAAGCGTCACGCCCATAAAAGGTCCGATGAATGCACCAGCAGCAGTGTATTTAATTCCTTCTCTGTTGTTTAGAGCCTTGTGCAGTTCTGGCAGTTTTCCCGCAATGAGAGCGGATACCCACACGAACAGAGCCCCCCAAATCATTCTTATCAACGAAGCGGATAAAGGGTTCAGCACCATACTAGGTTCGAGAAAAATCCCTTTTTTTGCGAACACAAGACCGATTCCTTGGCCTATTGCCCCAACTAGAGCAAGGAACACGCCCCATGTCTTCAACCTCTTGGAACTGGGGGTTTCCATCAACTGTTCTTCCCTTTTGAGCATAACCCAAACAATGCCCACCAGCGTTATGGCTATTCCAATGATCGCCTGTGGCGAGATTATCTCTCCCAACATTAGGAATGCTCCTGTAGACGCAAATATGGGGGCCAAAGCCATCATGAGAACAGAACGCCTTGGACCGATTATCACAAGTGCCGCAAACAACCCGAAATCACCGATGCCCAGGCCGACGATACCACTCATGCCTATCCAGAACCATTGCTCGTTGCTTGCAGCAGGGAACAGATTCCCTAATAAAATAATGTGAGCTACACATAGAAGACCCACAGCTATTACTATGCGATAAGCGTTGACGCTTAGCGAGCCGATTCTTCTGCCGGCTTCCGTAAAGAATACGGAATTAAATGTCCAAAGGCAAGAAGTGGTTAATGCAGCTATTTGTCCTATAAGGGTCCAGTCCATATTTTCACGGCAGATGCATGCTTTCTTGAATCAGAACGAAAGCAGCCTGCAAGTCTTAAACTTTTCTGCATGCAAAAAAACGGGAGCGAGTTAGGTTTTTGGCAAAACATCATACAGAAAAAGGGGAAATATCTGGCGCGCTAGACTTTAGAAATCGTTGTTGATTTTGTGTTCGTCGTCTCTTTGTATTCTGCTGCTCGTTTTTCTTGGTTGACCGCGCACGCTACAAGGAAGAGAATGGGAAATATGGGTGATATTCGACTGTGTAGGGTTTCAAATCCGGCCGCACCTTCCATAAACATCCCGTAAGTGTCGAAGCGGCATATCCCGCATTATTGTTATATTTGGCTCATGGCTAGTGTTTGAAGATGGACGCGTTGGGTTAAAGCGCGAGCAAAAGCAGGTTCTGGTTAAACGCTTGTGTAGAGATTTAATGGAACAGTAATGTAGAAGAGAAGCTCATGTACATAGATAAGTTTAAATAGATTAATATGTCAACGGTTGGACACGGGAGAATTAGAATTCAAGGAGAATACTATTTTTTCGTTAACTAACTGTATGGAGGTGTAATTCGATTGTCATATAGAGAAAACCGAGAAATGCATAAGGCTACATGCGCTGAGTGTGGTAAAGAATGTGAAGTTCCATTCAAACCAGACGGAAGCAGACCTGTATACTGCCGAGAGTGTTATGCTAAACGAAGACCCCCAAGAAGATATTAAGCTTATTAGCTAAAATCTTCGATCCGTCTTACACCTCCTTTTTTTTTATCAATAGTAATAATAAGTAGAATGCACATTGTTCCATGAGATTAAAAATAATGCCTAGAGATCCTGTTTGTGGCGCCGTTCTGGATGAGAAGACAGCTAAGTTCAAGATCACCTACGATGGCGAGACCTATTATTTTTGCAGCGTAACCTGCAAGAAGAGATTCAAAAGACGCCCCGTGAAGTTTGTGAAGTAAACTGACCTGCAGAAAAGCTAGGTGTCCGTAGAAAGGGTGGAATACTGCTGGGAAATAAAAGAAAACATGTCAAAAGTAGTTTCTGTGATGGAAGTAGTATTAACAAAAAGGTAGGATAATAATGCGAAATAAAGTGTCACCTTATGAATACCTCGCGTTTCTTTCTTTAAAATATGAAGTTGACTCTGACACGTTCTTCCAAGCGTTGGTTTCAGCTGGCAAAAACCGCAGATCTGCATGCGGGGTTCTCTCAATCGAATGCCGACGCAAACAAAAAGAAAGCTCTGTCTTCATGATAACAGAAGGGTCAAAAGTTGTGGCACAATTCCCGATATCGACAGAATTTCTGTTGATGCGAGATAATCCAATCAAAGATGCGAGAAAAAATGTTATGTTTCGTAGGCGTCTTATAAAAAAGGATAGAGGTCCGCACTTGCTACAGATCAGAGAGTTACAAATTGGAATGAAACGTGTTAGTTTGAAAGCTGAAGTTGTTGAAATTGCAAAACCTACATTTGTTGTTACAAGGTTTGGAAACTGTGCTAGCGTGGCTAACGCATTAATTTCGGACGAAACTGGAAAAATCAAGTTGTGCTTATGGAACGAGCAAATAAACTCTATATCTGTAGGAGATACTATTCAAGTTGAGAATGCAAGAATATCGGCATTCAGAGGCGAGAGACAGTTAAGGCTTGGAAAAAATGGCGATCTTCATGTTTATCCAAAAGTGGTTGACAACTAGAAGGACAATAAAGCATGACTAGACCAAGGCATTCATAACAGAACCGTACGCGACCCGGGTTTTGCAGAGGTTTTCTGAGACAGCTACAAAAGATAGAAAAAGAGTGGGTTGTGCGGGAGATATCTTTGCTCTATGTGAGTTCAATTCCAATCCTCAGCTTTCATGCGTATATTCACATAATTTTTCCCTGCACGCGCAGGGATAAATATGAGTAGTCTCAACGTTTCTCTTTGCGCTTTTTCTTTTTCTCTTTTCTTTCCTTCTTAGTCATTGGTTTTTTCTTAGAGCTTTTTCCCATACCCAATCAGTTCACCCATATTGAGGTTGTAATAGAGCAACATTAAACTTACGGTCTGTACGCGCCTTTTTAAATAGAAAAATAGGGGGTCGTCAGCGCGCGCGCGCGCGCGCAAGACCTTGAAGAGAAAGAGAGACTCCTTGAGGAGGCCTTAAAGCTTAGAGAGAGATGCATCACCATCGGAGAGCAAATAGCAGCCCCATTCGATTACTGGAACCGTGGCGTATATCAAAACTATTTGGCTCTGATAATAGCTGAACAAACGAAAATAGAGCGCGAAGGCAACAAGAAAAGGGAACTGCTCGAGAGAGCGGTTTCGGTGATGGAAAACTGTCTAAAACTGTGCAGAAAGGGTATCATTGAACAACCTCAAGTAAAGCTTGGGGATGTGTCATTTCGGTCAATTCCATATGGGTGGTACCAAGGCTGGTTCGGAGGTATACTAGAACAGCTTTACTCGCTGACAGAAGACGAAAAAATACTGGAAAAAGCCATCGAGGTCCACAAAGGCGTCGTAGAAACCTATACCCAAGTGGGCTTTTCCAGCCGTGTTGCTGAGGCTCACTGGAAGATCGCTAAGCTTTACGACAGTTTAGGCAGCTACCAAGAATCCGCAAAACACTTCGAGTCTGCATTTAGTCACTATGAAGCTTCTGCAGGGGAAATGCCCAACCTAAAGGAGTCCTACATGGACTACGTTTCGTACATGAAAGCATGGGCCGAGATCGAAAGAGCGAGATACAGTAGCGTAAGAGAAGAATGTGACAAAGCCCGAAAACACTATGATAAAGCCGCTAGTCTTTTCGAATCCTCAAACGCGTGGAAATACCTCGCTCCCAACTATTCGGCGTGGGCTCTACTTGAACAAGCAGAAGACCAGAGCAGAAAGAACCATGGCGAAAAAGCGATAGAAACCTTTGAAAAAGCCGCACAGCTCTTTGACAAAGCTAAGGGCTCCCTCAAAGCTCAGGTCGCCAGAATCCAGAGCGTAGAAGAGAAAGACATGGCTCTGACCGCGATCAAAGCTTCGCAAATTAGAAGCGAATACTGCCGAGGGAAGATTGCTCTTGAAGAGGCCAAGATGTTAGACAAAGAAGGCAACCACCTTTCAAGCTCACAAAAGTACCTGGCAGCAGCTCATATCTTCGAAAAATTAGAAAAGCAAACAGAATCTGAAACAGAACAAAGAGAATTAAAGCCCATTGTTTATCTATGTCTGGCATGGCAAAAAATGACGTTAGCCGACTGCAGGGCCTCACCCGAACTGTATAGGGAGGCATCTCAGCTTTTTGAGCAAGCAAGCGAACATTGCCATAGCGAAAGAGCAAGACTCCTCGCATTAGGTCATAGTCGTTTCTGCAAAGCACTTGAAGCCGGAACAAGATTTACAGACACGAGAGATACAGCATTACATTCAGCAGCAATGCAGCACCTGCAAAGTGCGTCCAGCCATTACCAAAGGGCGGATCTTCAAAACGTTGCCGAACATGCCAGAGCAACTGGGCTACTCTTTGATGCTTACGTATACATGGACAACGCTAAGAAGGAAATAGATCCGGAGAAGAAGGCAAGGCTTTACATGGTGACTGAGAAGATCCTTGAGACTTCAGCGGGGACGTATCTGAAAGCTAAGCAACTTGGGAAAGTGAAAGAAGTGCAAACACTGTTGACCAGAGTTAGAGAAGAAAGAGAATTGGCTGTATCCTTAACCGAAATTCTACGCGCCACACCAATTGTTTCTACTACCCCAGCCTTTCCAACCCCCGTGAAGAACGAAGAAAAGGCGGTGGGCCTTGAAAGATTTGAACATGCTGCCATTGAGACAAATCTTGTCTTGAGTTCAAAAGAAGTAAAAGCCGGGGAAGACTTTAGTCTAGAAATGCAAATAACAAACGTAGGAAAAGAAGCAGCCCTACTAGCTAAAGTTGAGGAAATTCTCCCTGCAAGCTTCGAACTCGTTGCAAAACCAGAGTACTGCCATTCCGAAGATGCATATATTGATATGAAAGGAAAAAAACTGAACCCGCTAAAAACCGAAGAAATCAGACTTATCTTAAGGTCGTTCAGCAAAGGCTCATTTACAGTAAAGCCAAGAATAATCTACGTAGACGAAACTGGACACCAAGAATTCTGCGAGCCCAAACCTGTAACAATTAACGTTTCAGAGGTCACTCTTCCAGGACGCATTACCACAGGATACAGAGATCTCGATGTTCTGCTTCTTGGTGGAATACCTGAAAACTATGCAGTTATATTAACCTCACCTTCATGTGACGAAAGATACTCATTGATAAAGGGATTTCTTCAAGCAGGAGCAAAAGAAAACAAAATCACATTTCACATTACCATAGAGACGACTGGAGCAAGAATCCTCTTAGAAAAATTTCAGTCAAACTTCTACCTTTTCATTTGCAATCCTCAAGCAGACAAAACCATCAAAACCTTACCTAACGTATTCAAATTGAAGGGCGTGGAAAACCTAAACGACATCAACATTGCTTTAACCTCAGCCATTCGCGGATTGGACAAGTCGACCAGTGGCCCGAAAAGGGCTTGCATCGCGATCATTTCAGATGTTTTGCTGCAACATCATGCCGTTCAGACTAGGAGATGGCTAAACGCATTAATTCCTGAATTGAAATCAAAAGGTTTCACGACCCTAGCAGTGGTGGACCCTGAGATGCATCCTCCACAAGAAGTTCGAGCCGTTGTAAGCTTATTTGAAGGAGTAATCAACGTCTATCAGAAAAAAACCGAAAAAGGTTCAGAAAAATTCCTCAAGATAGAGAAAATGTACAATCAACAATATTTGGAGAGCGAGGTACCTCTGCGAAAAGAGAGATTACAGAAACGAGTGCAGCGTTAGCATCCAGACAGTCACATGCTCCGTAAGGCGAAGCAGATGCTTCCAAAATGGGCCGGGAGAGATTTGAACTCTCGACCTTTCGGTTATCAGCCGAACGCTCCAGCCAAGCTGAGCTACCGGCCCCTGTCGTTAATTACTATAATTTCCTCAGGCATTTTTAAGGATTTTCAGAATACTTTTTATTTACTTTCATACCAATCTTTTCTTGGGCCCGTAGCCGAGTCTGGATTAAGGCGCTGGCCTTCGGAGCCGGAGAGCGGGGGTTCAAATCCCCTCGGGCCCGCCTCTCTTTGGGTTTGGAACCAGCGCGCGCGAAAACTATTTATTCCATCGATTGAGAGTACCTGAGAATCATGCATATCTCATGCGCACGGAGCTTACTGGGTCTCGGCGCAGATGTACTTTTTCTTCTTCAGTTCTAGGGGACAACCGCCTCCACAGACGGGTAGTTGTGGACATTCCTTGCATTTCTCCGGTGCGTATTCTCTGGCTCTTAGGC
>DAOVQA010000081.1:0-5459 GCA_030628925.1 Candidatus Bathyarchaeota archaeon
GGTTATGTGAAATGGAACCAGCACGACTAATTATCGAAGCGCTGAAATTCATACTTCCGGCATACTTTGCTAATGCTGTACCAGTGATTGCTGGGGGAGGTTTTCCTGTGGATTTCGGAAAGGTTTTTTTTGATGGAAAGCCAATTTTTGGGAAGAACAAGACTCTTCAAGGCTTCTTTTCTGGGTTGGCTGTTGGAACTGCCGTTGGTTTCGCAGAAAGCGTGGTTTTCAATTACCCGATCGCGTTTGGCTTGCTGCTTTCTCTGGGCGCTTTATTCGGCGATTTGACCGGAGCCTTTGTAAAGAGAAGACTTGGGTTCTCTCCTGGTGACTTATTGCCTGTTGTTGATCAGGTTGATTTTATAATTGGGGCAATTCTGTTCTCTCTTCCCCTTTGCTCGCAAATATTGTCGTGGGAGCTTATAGTCACTGTTTTGATTGTAACTCCTCCTGCACACTTGTTAACAAATTTTGTAGCATATAAACTGGGGTTAAAAAGTAATCCTTGGTGACAACCCTTGGTTAGCCCATCTTGATTTGTAACGCGTTTTCAAGGAGTATGTATGCCAGAACCAGAAATATAACGCCTACCAGAAACATCAAGTAGGCTTGTCTCGGTTTATAAGCGTATTTTGTGCTTTGATACATAGCTATTGCTCCGATGATGCCCAGCGAATAGAGAATCATGACGACTATACTGTCGGTTACAAATTGTTCCGAAAGCTGAGGGTAAAGAAAAATGAAGCGTCCACCGCCAGGAAGATCTACGTAAGCTGATGGAAGGGGTCTTGTTACTACATTGTAGATGCCTCCTCCGAAGAGAAATATGGCTACAGCCATGGCTACTACTGAAAGAACTATGGTGGACGGCCTTGCTGTTGAAATCTTCCTGTAGAATTTGTTTATGGAATAGGACAATGATGACATTCTTCTCTTAACCTTGTTTGACACTTCTTGTTTCACCACTTTTGACTAAATACTCCGCCGCTTCTCTAGCCCATTCTCCTGTTAATGGATTCTTAATAATCTTACTTAAATACTCTTTCCAAGAGATTTCCAGTGCTTTTTTCCATTCGTGATATTTTTCGTTGACGCTTTTACAGGCCTTCGCGTGTAGTTCGCAGTAACCTTCTTCGCCAGCCATTCTATCACATATTGCGCATTTCATTTTTTTCTCCTCTCTTTTTTTGATGGACAATCTGGATTGAAACAAAGTGTCCATGGGTATTTTCCTTTTATCCGAACTTGAACTGTGGGCCAACCGCATCCTCGGCAATTCCTTCCATGCGGTCTAACTGACCCTTTTTGTGGAAGTGGAAATGATGTCTCACATTTCCCTTTGAAGTAGTTTGTGCAACCAATGAAGCGTTTACCCGTTTTCCTTGAGTAAAGTATTATGAGCTTACCTGTGGCACAAACTGGGCATGTGCCAACTATCCTCTCTTCCAGTTTAGCCCTTTTTATGGCGTTACTCAGTTGTTCACCAATTATCTTCTCTTTTTCTTTTAATTGTTGCACTACTGGCTTAAGTATCTCAACAGTATCCATCAGCACATTTTCCCTTTTTTCTCTTTTTGCTTGTATCTTATCCATTCTTTCCTCAAGTTCGCTTGTCAACTCTATTGAAACAACGGGTGGGCAGTGTTTCTCAAGAACTTCGAGGACTTCGAAACCCAAATTTGTCACTACCATTCTTTCTTCTCGAACGTATTTTCTATCGTAGAGCGTCTGTATGATGTTCGCTCTCGTAGCTTTTGTTCCTATTCCAGTTTCTTCCATTTTTTTAAGAAGACTGCTAGGGTTATATCGTGGTGGCGGTTTGGTGAACTTGTCCTCTGAAATCAACTTCTTGACTTTGATTGTTTGGCCTTCTTTTATCGACGGTAAAAAAACTTCTTCTGATCTCACGTATGGTTCATAGAAATGCAGCCAGCCTTCCTTCAACGTTTGTCTTCCTCTTAAGTAGAAGAGATGGTCATTAACTTTAATGTGAGCTTTCATGCTTTGCTTTATTGCTTCTTTGCTGAAAACAGCCATAAATCTTCTTACAATAAGATCAAAAACTCTCTTTTCAGAATCATGTAACTCTCTTTCAGGTAGTTCTCCAGTAGGGTAGATGGCGGGGTGAGCTGAATCTTTTTTTGTCCCTTCTCTGGGCTTCAATTTCGTTTTTGCCAGTAGTTCTTTTGCGAGTTTTTTGTATTTGTGAACTTTGCTTAGTTTCTTTAGTATTGCTTCATAGTTTATTTCTGGCGGGAGTTTCTGGCTGCTTGTTCTCGGGTATGAGATTAAAGCTTCTAGGTAGAGACGCTGAGCGATGCTTGATGCTCGTTTCGGCGTGTAGCCAAACAGGCCGTAAGCTTCACTTTGAAGAGTGCCTAAATCAAACGGTACGGGCGGTTTTTGCTGGAACCGTCTGACAACAATTTTTTCAACTTGCCCCTTTTCTTCTTCACACATGTTCAAAATGGCGTCTGATTCGCTTTTTGTTTCGATTTTATTTTTTTCGCATTCCGCTTCAAAAACTGATCCGCTTATTTTAAATTCTGCTTTTATTTCCCAGTAGGGTGTTGGTACAAAGCTTCTGATGTCCTTCTCCCTTGCAACCAGAAACTTTAGAGCTGGACCCTGAACTCTTCCAGTGCTTAGCGTCGTATATTTTCCACTCCACTTCCTTGCCGCTATCGTTAGAGCTCGTGAAAGGTTTACACCATAGAGCCAGTCAACCTCGTGTCTTGTTCCTCCAGCTTCTATCAGTTCAAAATCTAAGTGGGGCAACAGCTCGGCGTATGATTTCTCGAGTTCCTCCTTAGTAAGTGTGGAATATTTCATACGTTTTGAGATGGTTTCTTTGTTACCACATGCATATTTCAGCACACAATACCCAATGACGCTTCCTTCGATGTCATAGTCGCATGCGTCAATAAACAGGTCAGCCTCGCTTGCAAGTTTTGAGATGGTTTTAATCCATGTGCGGATTTGTGTTGCTCCTCTCTCTGCAATGTACCTTGGCACCCATCTAAAATTGAAAACCGGATAATAATTTCTTCCCTTTCTTTCTTCTGCAATCGTGTATAAATGTCCCAAAGCTGAAACGACAACTATTTTCTTGTCCCTTTCAGCCAAGTAATATGGCACTCCATGTTCTTCCCTTCTTTTTGCTTGTCCCTTTTTACTAAGGGCTGAAGCTACCCTATGTGCAGCATCTGGCTTCTCCGTAATAATCAGTGTATACCTCTCTATGTTCGTCCACATCCTACAGACGCATCAGGGAACGGCTTCTCAGAACTAGACTTCATGGGTAAAATTAAAAGTTTCTATGAAAAAGATACGCAACACTCTTGAATTAGCAACCAATAAATACATCACAGCCATTTATCTCACTCACTATTAAATGGAGTGTAACTTGGTGCCTCAACGTGTTGTATGTCAAAAATGCGGTTACGTACTATATGAAGGTGACGACCTTAAGCCACCAGACGAAATTCTGCATCAACACAATGGGAAATGCCCCAAGTGTAACAAAAAACTTGCACTTGTACCACTAGATGTTGAAGTGAAACCTGCAAAATAATCTGAGGAGAAGGAATTTGACAGGAAATACACGTAGAATCCAACTTCATGAAGTGCACATGAGAACAGCAAAAACAACTGATTTTGCCGGTTTTGAAATGCCCTTATGGTTTGAGGGAATAGTCCCTGAACATTTAGCGGTGAGAAAAAGCGTCGGTCTCTTCGATATTTCTCATATGGGGCGCGTTGTAATCACGGGTGAAGACTCTGAAGACTTCCTAAACTATGTGATTACAAACAATATTTCTCTGGCACCACCAGACGGTGCCCAGTATTCAGTTATGTGCAATATGAATGGCGGTATAATAGACGATTTTGTTGTATACCGGTTGGTGACAGGAAAATTTCTTGTGGTCTTCAATGCAAGCAACAGAGAAAAAGATTACAACTGGCTAGTTAGAAACTCTGAAGATTTCGATGTAAAGATCGAAGATGTGTCAGATAATGTGGCAATGTTCGCGGTTCAGGGCCCAAACGCTGAAAAAACGCTTCAGAAGATTTGCGCAACTGATTTAGGCAAAATTGGAAGGTTCAAGTGTGAACGTTCGCGTTTGGCAGATATAGACGTTTTTATCTCCAGAACCGGTTACACAGGTGAAGATGGCTTTGAATTGTTCGTATGGAACGCTTCATTAAAGAGACCTGACAATGCCGTGAAGTTATGGAACGCTATCCTTAAATCTGGTAAACCCTTTCAAATAAAACCCTGCGGCCTAGGCGCTAGAGATACCTTAAGGCTTGAAGCAGGAATGTGCCTTTATGGGAATGACATTGACGAAAGTACCACTCCCTTGGAAGCAAGGCTAAGCTTCGTTGTAAAACTCCAAAAAGAACATTTCATAGGAAAAGACGCGTTGTTGAAACAGAAAAATGAGGGAGTTAAGCGTAGACGGGTTGGGATACGGATGATAGAGCAGGGCGTACCTCGGCAAGGCTTCGAAGTTTGTGACGATAAAAACAGAAAAATTGGGTACATGACAAGCGGAACATTTTCACCATTACTTGAATATGGTATAGGAATGGCTTATGTTCAGACAGTTCAATCTCAGAAGGGAAACTTTGTCAACGTTAAAATACGCAATAGATTAGCAAAAGGTAATATCGTGTCATTTCCCTTTTATGACACTGAAAAATACGGCTATAAACGCAAAGCCTCAACGTGAAAACTGTTAATTGACCGTAAGAGAAATAAAACACCTAAATAATCTGTGTTAAAGAGATGGTCAAATGAGGGTTAGAAGTCTCCTGTCCAAGAAACGTTTTGTCAGCAGCCTAAAAAGTTTAGGAAAACTCCGCATCAAGATGAATCATAGCTCCCTGCTGACTTTATCAGCTCTAGTGCTAATACTCTTCATAGCTCTTACAATACGTCTTTTTCCTCTACGATGGGAGATCGACCCTAAAGTAGGCTCAGTGCAACTACACCTATCTGAATTCGACCCGTACCATCAATATCGATTCACAGAGCGTATATTAGACAACGGGTTTGCGTTTTGGACATGGTCTAATCTAAACTGGATTGACAGTCGAAGTTGGTATCCGCAAGGGGTAGATCTTTTGAAGGTGTCATATCCCGGGTTACCGCTGACAGCAGCTTTTCTATACAGCATAACCTCATGGTTGGGCGTAAATATCAGTTTGATGAATTTCTGCGCAATCTTTCCAGCCATTACAGGTATGCTCGCCAGCTTGGTGATATATTTCTTGGGCAAGGATATAGGTGGAAAACCCGTGGGGCTTTTCGCAGCCCTCTTTCTAGCTTTAAGTCCTTCCTACATTCAGAGGACCCAAGTTGGATTCTTCGACGACGAAACAATAGGAATACTGGCTCTTCTGCTGTTTACATTTCTTTTTCTGAGGACAACAGAAAAGGATAGATCGCTGAA
>DAOVQA010000157.1:0-3483 GCA_030628925.1 Candidatus Bathyarchaeota archaeon
ATTGCTTGTTGAGTCATGCTTCTCACAACCGTCACAGGTTATTATCTGATGTATTGCGACTTAATAAGTATTATCGTAGAACTGTTAAACACATACACACATCACAATAAATCAAAATTCCTGATCACAAAAAATCAGTAAGATTCAATTGTTGAACTCTTCCGGGAACAGGGGTTGTCAAATGATTCTCTTCATGAATAACCAGCTTTCCATAGACACCGTCATATCCAGGTATAATTCTAGCTCTTCCTTCTCTTACTCTGACTATTGCTTCAGCAATTTTTTCATCTACAACTTTGCTTAACTCGTTCTTTGAAGCGTCCATTAATACGGCATATTCATTACTGAATCTTTCAATAAGCTGATTGTAAATGTTCCACACTTTTTGGGTTGACGGCGATCCTGCACCTATGACAGCCTTAATAATTTCGGAAAGAGGCAGTAAACGCATAAAACCTATGGCATTTTCAGGTTTAAAATCGGCTGGGCGATCAGCCAACTCTTCAACCCTTTGTTCTACCCCCTTTGTGAGTTTTCTGCGGCAGACCGGACAGGTGTTTCCAAGTTTTATGGATTCCTGTGGCGAAAGGGCAACATTGCAGTTTCTATGTCCAGTCCAATGATATTTTCCGTAAGCTGGGTCTGTTTCAATTGTAAACCTGAATTGTTCCTTGTTTTTAAGGCGGATAGCATCTATAACTTCATGGTAACTGGGCTTTTTCATTTCAAAGACGTTTGCTTCCCTTCCAATGCGCCAAGGCCAAAAACTATGGCTATCGCTGTTTGAAACTAAAGTGAACCTGTCAAGTTTGCTTAAACGCCAGTTCATCGGAGGATCTGACGAAAGACCCGTTTCTAAAGCGTAAATGTGCTTTGTCATATCTTGGTAGCAATCCTTAATATCGTCGAAACCGCTGAATGCGCCGAAAACACTGAACCAAGGTGTCCAAACGTGAGCTGGAAAAACCATGTTTTCCCTTGAAACCTCCATTACTTCCTCTACTAAATGTGGAGCATCCATGTTTAACGTTGGCCTGCCATCTGCTGCCAAGTCGCCGTATTTAGCTAATCGCTCTTTAATCTGAACCGCGGTTTCTATGCTGGGCGTCAAAATAACATGATGAACCTTCTTAGTCTCGTTTTCAAACGTGAATATTGTGCTTACTTCAGTTGTCGTCATGAAATATACAGGTGACTCAGGATTCTTAGCAATTCTATATAAGCCAGTGCTTGGTTCTTGAACCAGAACTTGTTGCATTTCTTCAATCCATTTTGGGTGAGTGAAGTCTCCAGTGCCTACAATATTTAATCCTTTGATCTTGGCAAAACGAGCAATTTCTTCGATATGCATTCTCTTGCTTGTAGCACGGCTGTAACAGCTATGAATATGCAAGTCAGCTATAACCCTCAAGTTTTTTCCACTGGTCCTAAATTCTTGAAGTTTCTATCTTCTTCACATGAACTAAAGCAATGTTGATTTTATCATTTTCTATCATCCGCTTTGTTCGTGCTTATCTCAGGCGGATACCGCATTGTCAGAGTGTTCTACATAATTAGCTTTCGCCGTTTCTCTTAAAGAAAAGTGGAGATTGTTGGACTAGGCTTCTTTGTTAAGGTGTTTCCCAATTCTCAAGTGCTTTGGTCATATGCTTGATAGCTTCTTCCTCGAAGGGCTTAACGCTCCTCAGTATTTCTGCCCCTTTCTTTCGGTCTTCTAGTTCCATTTTCCCTTTAAACTTGAAGGGAAAGATTTTTGTGAAGTCTTTCATGAGTTGCCAGCCTTCCCTGTAGGACTTTGCTGCTTTTTGCAGGTGTTCCAATTGTTTTTTAGGATGCTTTTTGGAAAGTCGCTTTAGAAACTCTGCACATATGAATCGTCCTTCACAGACGCAGGCGCTGACATAGCTGTTACCCATATAGTTTTGTTTTTCTTCTGGAAGGTTCTGTAGAATGTTCGCCCACTCATCAAGTGATGCTGGGCCTCCAATATACCCTTTGTGAATTGGCACTTTGGCTGCTGCGAAGTCTATGGCTCTCTTGAGCGCTGTTTTGTCGGCTGCTGCAGTGTCTACTTTAACCTTTTTTCGGAAGAATAAGGCATCAATGCAACCGGGAGCTTTCAAATCATAGAAGAGGATAGGATCCTCAGGTTGATTGTTTAGGCTTCGGAAGGTGCTTGTTACATAGGAATCTCCTTCATACCCCTTGACAATTCCATATTCTGGTACAACAAGTCCCCATAGGACTACGGGTCTATCTCTTTCATCTATCTCGTGTTTTATTTTATCGAACAGTTTTTTTGCTGTTTCAATTTCTTGAGGTGTCGGTTTACCCTCCTCAGCAGGATAAGAACGTGGATACTCGTACGATTCTATTGTCCATCCGAGGCTCTCGGTTCCCTTAAGCATTTGCTTGAAAGATTCATTGGATACTGCGGTTGGTCCAGAAGGGCAAGTAACATCTTTGGCAACGTTGATTAGGAACGCGTACCCCGAGTAGCCGCCTACATCAACAATGTCGCAGTCAACCTGTAAGGCTTTCAGTGCCCCAGCTATTGCACCCGTATAGGACAGCCAGCATTCTTGATATTCAACTTTTTTGCTTATAATTTTCTTACTCAACTGTTTTCCCTCGATCAAACTTTTGGTGTAGCTTCTTCGTAGGAGCTCTCTTCTTTCCTGTTCTCTCCATGTAGAACGCTCGAAGGCTTTGGCTGCCGCGTTTAATAGTTCTTTTCCGTCAACTGTTAGGCTGTATTCTCCTCTAGTTATCCTTTGGACGAGGCTTTTTTTGATTAGCTGGTTCAAGTGGTTGGCCAAGGCTGTTTTGGATAGTTTTGTGTGATGCATCAATTTGGAGAAGTCACGTTCTCCTTGTAGGAGTAGAGCCAGTATCTGTATCCTTGCAGGGTGAGCGGCTGATCTCAGTAATTCTGCTACTGCCTCTGGAGATTCGAAGAGAATGTTATGTAGTTGTTTGCTGTTAACTCTCTCGTTCAATCAAGCTACACCTTAAACGAATTAACCAACGGCTGATTTAAAGGTTGCGTTTATGGTGAACTTAAGTACTAATTTTCGTGAACATGACCATCAAACACAGAAAAACTTTAAGTTTCAACAGTGAACTTGTATAGAGGATGAGTTGGAATGTCCCTTTTAGACGTAATCTTTAGAAGAAGAAGCATAAGACGTTACAAGAGTAAACCTGTTCCAGATGACGTTTTGAAGAATATCCTTGAAGCTGGGAGGTTAGCTCCTTCTGGAGACAACATACAACCTTGGCATTTTATTGTAGTAACTGCTCCTGAAATCAAGCGTGAACTATCAGGAGGCATGTGGAGGGGCTTCATAAAGGATTCAGCGTTCACAATTGTCGGTTGCGGAGACAAGACCAATAAATGGTTCACTGTTGATGTTGCAATAGCCTTAGAGAATATGGTGCTAGCAGCAGAAGCTCAAGAAGTAGGGTCATGTTGGATAGGCG
>DAOVQA010000175.1:0-3055 GCA_030628925.1 Candidatus Bathyarchaeota archaeon
AACCTCAATTATTGGTATATCTGCTTCAGTTTTATGACTTGTGGAAGAAACAATGGATAAAAATCAAGCTACTGATATTTCAATGCAGTATTGATATCATCTGCTATCATCTTCCTTTTGCTTTTCTCAATCAGATAGCTCTTCCCTGTCTGTAAATATGTGGGGAAAACTCTCACTTCATTGTAGAAATATTCTTTTTTTCTGATCTTGTAGATAGAGCCACTTGGAACTATTCTTTTTCCAGTCTTTCTCTTAGCTATGTAATTCATTGATTTTATGGCAGTGTCTCCCATGAGCAGAATAGCTTCAATACGAGGTAGCACATCCATTTCACTTGCCAAAAGGCTTGAGCAATTCTCTACAGTCTTGGAGGATATGGAATACTCTGTCTTTCCACACTTGATGGCTGTAGTGATATATACTCCTAGATCAAGCACATCTTCCATAGATGTAACTTCAAATCCTGCATCTTTGAAAGCTTGAGCAGTTGTCTGCATGTAGAAAGGGTCACCTTTAGCATAGAAATAGTCATTCGGTTCTATAGGAGGTGCTTCTGAAACCATGAATGCTTTGATCTTTGCAGGATCAACCTCAATACTTGGAACAAGATAGCAATCTTTGTTTACATCTAAACATGGGAAGTCAATGCATTTTACACATTTACTGGGGTTCACCTTCTCCATCTCCTAGAAAGTTTAGTTAGATTAATCAGGTTTTATGACTTGTGCGCGCGCGCCATTTATACATCACTATTTGCTGAAGCATGCAGCGGCATATCCAACCACACGTGAATAGTCGCCCATAACATCTCCACTAGTTTTATAACATAACAGTTTTGCCTCTTTCGCTTTCAAAATTCCAGCAGCAGTTATCAAAGCTGCTATCGGACCATAACCGCAAACGCTGACGCGATGATCTTCAATAACTGAATAGAGTTTTTCTTCATCCATTGCCTCCACGGCTTCAAGAACCATTTTATCCTTTCTCTGTGCGCTTTCCTGAGGCTCGTAATGCGTCATGTCCGAAGATGCAATAATAACTCCGTTTTTTCCAGCTAGAACTTTGGCTACCGCCTCTCCAACTTCCTTAGCTGAAGCCAAATCCTGCATCGAGAAACAGATGGGTACAATCTTGAACTCCGAACCATAGAGATATTGAAGGAAGGGAAGTTGAACTTCAATCGAGTGTTCAGAGAGGTGAGCGGAATCGTCAACATCAATGATGCGTGACTCACGCATAACTTGGTTAGCCAAGGTATTATCTATTTCAACATCACCTAAAGGTGTACGCCAAAATCCATCAGTCATAACAGCTAAAGCACTACCGTAGCCGGTGTGGTTAGGGCCAAAGAGAAAAACAACGTCGGGTTTGCCATCTAATGCCAGTTCGTAATAGGCATGAGCTGCTACAGGACCCGAAAACATGTAACCTGCATGTGGACAAATTAAGCCTACTACTTGTCTTCGGCCTTCCGAAGCAATTTCCGGTATTTTTCCGGGTCCAACCTTGTGAATGAAGCAGTTTTCTATTTGTGTTCTCAATGATTCAGCTGTCCCTGCATAAAAGGCTCCAGCCTGACATGGACGCCGAATCTTCCATTGCGTTAGCTTCCTTCCTCCTCTCTGGAAATCTTAGTTTCGAAATCCTCAATTGTTAGAGTCAAATCTTTGTCTGGCTGTAATTCACCTTTCTCCCGTAGTATTTGTCTCGCTAGAAGCCAATAGACAATGGCTAAGGCTCTTCTGCCCTTATTGTTTGTTGAGATCACCAAGTCTACTCCTGAAAAGTCGTTGTCCGTGCTGCATAAGGCTACTGTGGGTATGCCTATTGAGGATGCTTCTCTAACTGCTTGTGAATCCGCCCCTGGATCAGACACTATCAAAACATCTGGTTCGATGTGATTAGGATATAATGGATTTGATAAGAGTCCTGGAACAAAGCGTCCAACAACAGGAATCGCTCCTGTTACCTCGCAGAATTTTCCAACGGGTTCCTGTGCGTAGAGTCTGGCTGCTGCAGCAACGATTTTTGATGATTCAAACCTTGTTAGAAACTTTGCGGCTATCCTTATACGTTCATCAGTCTTTTTGATGTCTAGGACAAATAGACCATCAGGTCTGACACGATATATGAATTGCTCCATATCCCTTGTTTTCATTCTTGTTCCAATATGTGTTCCTGCAGAGAGAAGTGTGTCTCGTGGTAGCAGAAACTCTTCTTCTGCTGTAACACGTGTTGTTTCTTCTTCTATTTCTGATTTTTCGTCTTTAACATCTGACAATCTCTCATCTCCCTAAGATATTTGGAGGTCAGCCATTTTGGCTCTGTCCCCCAAAAATTCTTCTATTCTTATCAACTCGTTTATCTTTGCTATTCTGGCTCCTTCAACAACTCCCGTTTTTATTATTGGACACCTGAAGGCCACAGCTAAATGTGCTATGTGCCAGTTACATGTGCTGCCGGAACGATGTGACATCACTGGGACATATCCAGCACACTTTGCTAACTCAATGGCTTCCCAAGCGTCGGTGAGTGTGCCTACTTGATTTACCTTTATTATGATTGCGTTGGCTGCATGCAGTTTTATTCCGCGGCTTAATCTTTCAGTGTTTGTGACGAACAGGTCATCACCGCAAATTAAGCAGTTTTTTGCTTTATTGACGAGTTCTGCGGAGCTGGTAAAGTCTTCTTCGTGGAATGGATCTTCCACAAATACGAGACCGTATTTTTTGATCAGTTCGCAAATGAACTCTAACTGTTCTCCTGAATCTCGTTTTTTACCTTCTTTTTGGTAGGCATATTGTTTCTTTGCGGCATTCCACATGGAGGATGCTGCGACGTCAACGCCTAAACCACATTCGAAGCCTAATTCGTTTCCCAATTCTTCGCATGCTTCAGCCAAAACCTCCAAAGCATCTAGATTTCCGACGTTCGCAATCCAAGCTCCCTCATCGCTTTTTCCACCACTAAAGAGCCTGTCCTTTTTCTTTAGCATGTCGCCAATTCTTCTGTGGATTTCAGTGTTGGCTAGAGCGGCTTCCAAAAAGGATTCAGC
>DAOVQA010000080.1:0-5498 GCA_030628925.1 Candidatus Bathyarchaeota archaeon
ATAGTTATCCTTTACCCTTAGAACTAATGTCCAGTTACCTTCTTCTCTGAATTTATAGGACACATCGATTTCACTTTCAGCACTCTTGTATTGAGGAATCTCCTCAACCTTTTGGCCAGGAGCAAATATTTCCCAAAAGTAAGATGTTATTTGCCCGTCAAGATATCCGTGAACGCTACTTGAAGCGTTTAACACTACTGTCTGGTTCACAAGCAATGTTTCAGGCGTATACGTTATGTTCAGGATCGGTGTTCCAATAACACGCATCATTTGCTGCATTTGGTTATTCTGAGTGTCGTTATCATCTGTAGTGATAGTTACTCGAACTGTTATGTTATAAAGTCCATACTGGGAAATATTATCCCATTTATACGTCAATATATTCGTAGCGCCTGCTTCCAAAGCATCAGTTTCGATCCATTCATTCAACGATGTCCCATTACTGTAAACTACCACGTCATATGATTCTTCTGGAACTGAACCTTGGTTTTCAATGCCTACCGTGAATAATGCGTCTTCGCCGAAGATGACGGGAACTGTAAACTCGTTTCCTCCATACGACGCTTGCAGCATAAGGCTTTCAACAGCTAAATCATGTATTATCTCTGACGTAACGAACAATGGTTCTGAAATCTTAGTGTTGTCACTTTCACTTCCGTACGGAACTGCTGTTGCATTAGCCTTTATAACATAATATTTCTCTGCTTCTACTCCCGTAGTGTTCCAAATGAAACTATACAATCTAGGCTTTTCCCTTTCCAAGTTGACCACGTCTGTTACATTAATCATTGTCCATTCTGTGGCGGAAGTGTTGTAGTAAGCCGCTAGAGTGAAGTTTTCTGTTGTGTATCCAGTGTTGGCTACTGTGACGTTAGCTTGGATAGTGCTGTTGACGACTATAAGGTTGGTTGAAAGCCAAATGGAATCTATCTTTATGTTTCTAGACGCTACGATTGTCACTGGTTCTACAGTTTTGGAGCTGTTCACACCTGCATCATTCTCCACGATCAACGAGACACCGTACAATCTTGGGTCGTTAAATGTATGTGTGATTTCAGCGCTGGTTGAGGCTGTCGTGTTTCCATCATCAAAGTCCCAATAGTACGCCACTATTGTACCGCTAGGTGTATTGCTTTCGGAAGCATTGAAACTTACGGGTTTACCGACGACACCTATCTGAGGCTGATAAGTGAAACTGGCCTGCGGAGTTCCAACCGTTTCAAAGTAGCCATCTTGCCAAGTGTAGGTTATTGGGTATCCACTATTATCTGAGAGATCTATTAGCGGTAATCCTGTGTCTGGGTCTTTCGGGAATTCAAGAGCGCACCCACCTGCTTTTATAACTCTGAATGTCATGTTGAAGACTATGCCTGTTCCGTCGAAGGCTGGTGCTGGGTCCATGCACGCATATGCAACCTCGTATGTTCCGGCTACTGGATCAACATTGTTCATTATCAACCAGGAATAATGATGTAGTATTCCGTCTGGGTAGGTTTCCACGGGAATTTTAGTCG
This sequence comes from Candidatus Bathyarchaeota archaeon, assembly GCA_030628925.1. Classification (GTDB taxonomy): domain Archaea; phylum Thermoproteota; class Bathyarchaeia; order Bathyarchaeales; family Bathycorpusculaceae; genus SOJA01. The sequence continues at coordinate 1,515 of DAOVQA010000080.1, forward strand.
TGTGATCTGTGTATTCCAGTATTGTTGGATCCCATTGGAACCGGATGTAGATGCCATAGAGGTTCGAGACGTCAGCTACAACTATGTTAATTGTGAATGTTTCGTCAATATCTTCAGTTGTATTTTGTGGGTCAACATACACCATAGCGGTAGATGTTTCTGATAATTCCTCGTCGCCGGATGGGTCACTTAAAGATACATTGGTTTTTGTCGCTATCAAGATTGTTGAGCTTAAGAAAAGCATTATTATTAAAACTGCTATTTTCGATTTGCAGCTTAACATTTTTCTCACTTCAGATTCATATGGTTCAATCAAAGTATAACGTTTACGGATAAATCTTCTATAGCCTGACCAGTTTATGAAAAAATGTTCCATGTGTGACAACGTATTTGATTATAGAAGATGCTTTCTAAAGTGTTAAATTCAAGTAAGAATAGACTTTACTCTTTGTAAAGAAACAGGAGATGAGTAAATGTCTGAAGCTAAAAACATTGCTGGAATATCAAAAACCATGTTCATAACTGGACTTATCATTGCCATTGCAGTGTCCAAATGCTTTCTCAACAGTAGCTTCTACGCAATATGCGTTGATTCAGGGACTAAAAGGTGACCAAGGCGACCAAGGCCCACAAGGCGCGCGCATTGAAGCAACTAATCAGGATCTAAGTAGAAATAGATGGATATCCACCCTTCATTTTGTTAAGAGAAGTGAGGAAAAAAGAAAGGAAATTTCTGGTTCTATTCCTTTGCTTTTTTGAAATAGAATACAGCGATCCATATCAAGGCGAAGACTACTATGCCTTTAACGTCATTGGGCGAAAACAACTCACTGGCTGGGTCTACCGTAGTCAGGATAGCATCAGCAAACAGAATTGCAGCAAAAGCTATAACTATTAACCCTGCAACGAGAATAGAGAGAAATCAATTCAGCAGAACCCAAAAACCTCCATTTGGAATAATCCGTATATCAATGCTCCATCACTTTATCAGTGTATATTGTTTGCTTCAAAAGCCAACTAATAGTAAGGTTATCACCCGTAGTCCGCGCGCCCTTATGCTTTTTTGGCTTTCATCTCTTGTCTTTTTGGGGAAATCTTTGTAAGCCAATAGCCCTCAATTTTCTTGTTGGCTTCGGTTAAGATTTCTAGTATGTCTGGTAGGTCAGTATCTTCAACTGAAAATTTAACATCTGGAAGACCAGAATAAGCTTTCCGCCAAAACGCAATGTGAACCTTACTATACTCAATGTAGGAAACCTCAAGCTGACCGTGAACTGAGTGGGCTTTACTGCCTATTAATCCGCTGACTAAAGGTATCTTCTTTGATTTTCCCATTCAACCTACTCCCTGTGGAAGTCTATTTGAAGCTCAAGCCAAGCTGGAGGCGCCTTCTTGTCTACAAATATCCAAGCTTCGATGTGATTGGTGCTGGGCGATATATTGTATGTGTAATTACTGAACGTCACATAAGACTCATCATAAGCTGTGTCATTGAGTGCAAAAAACAATGCCACCGAATAATTCACGGTGGCTGAATTCACAATAGTAATGCTCAAGGTTATGTTTTCACCGGGGTGAACATGAATGGCGGTTGGACAATCAGTAATAGACAACGGCTCACCCACAGATAACGACATAGTTCTTGAAGCCCACAGATATGTCGCCGCAATTGCGATGGGACCTGATACTGCTATTATGATTAGCAGAAGAATAACCGACACCTGATACCGCCCGATAGTTACACTGCGCAATCTTTCACCGTAAATGAAGATAGAGAACAGTAACTTAAATCTTACGATTCGATAATCCACGCGCATGATTGGTTGGGTTCAAATCCCACCCTCACCCGCACTAAAACCGAGATTCGCCTTCTGCCAAAACAAGACGACTACAAGCAGCGCGCGCATAATTGGTTATGCATGCATCTTAAATTCATCAAATGCAATTCTCAGCCTAGCAAGTTCTGACATGCCAATCTTTTTATACTATTTATGAAATTGCGCGTGCTACGCAAAAGCATGAACTTACTTCGAGAATGTACTATAAAAAGAAGGGGTTATAGAGGGGGTTTCTTGCGACTGAGCATTATTGCCACTGCTGCTATTACTACAGCGATGATTCCGATGCCGATTCCTGTGTAGCCTATCATTGTGTCTGTATTCAAGTTTGCCTGTAAATCTTCGGCTTGAGTTGTTAGAGTGGAGTTCACTTCGTTTAAGCTGGTTTCCAAGCTATTGATCTGTGCTTCTAAATCAGTGATGTCAGCTGTCAGCGTATCTTCTAGAGTGGCTAGTTGACTCTGTAGGCTGATCAGTTGGCTTTGCAGGTCGGTTACTTGACTTCCTAAGGTGTTCAGCTGGCTTTCTAGATCGTCCAAGCGGTCTTGCAGAACATCTATCCCTAATAGCTCAGCCAGTGAAGGCGCCTTCGCTGTCCACTTAACGGCGTTCAATAGTATGAGTCTTGTGGGAAGGTTTTCATGCTCCTGATCCCAAATATGCACGACTCTTCCTTTGTCTGGCAAGGCGTAAGCAGACACATATGCCAAAGTGGCGTTTGCATACTCGTTTGCCAGCATTGTGTAGTAGGGATAACCTGTTGTACCAGCCACCGCAGTGACGTTGTATCGTGCGTCCCATGTTGTTCCAGTGATGTTTTCGCCAACCGTGTATCCGGCTGTTACTGGGTGTAATGTTGAAATCTGCGCTGGATATATGGTGCCGTAGGACCAGTAAACGTCCTCACCGTTGTCGCCAGCTGATTCTTCAGGCAGTATGCCGACGTAGCACAAAAATTCGATTGCGCTGTCAAGCGCTACGATGCCTCCACCACTGTTGTTCCAGAAATCGTAGATCACCGCGTTTGACGCGATTGCCGGCCAGTTGTCTGGCAAAAGAAGCACGTCGTAGTCTTCTAGATCGCCTGCTTGTATTTCGACGTCGGTAACGGCTTCTGGTAATATGTAGGGATCCTTGTCAAGTACTTCGATTGCTTCTGCAAAATTGTTGCTATTTCCTCCGGTCGCGTACTGTGGATGTCCTGGTGCGTTCAGCACAGCAACTTTGACGTATGCGTCGGATGAGCTGTCAGCGGCGAGCGCACAAGTTATCTGCCAACTTGTCAATAGCGTAGCCACGATAATCACTCCAAGCGTCAAGAGGTTTCCTTTCTTCATTTTTTCACAAACCACCTTTGAACGAGTGTTGACGTTACACGCTTTCATCTAATAAAACTACTGCTTGATGCGCTCGCATATAGGTTTGATAGCACACCATCATTCTACAATGTTACAACTATCTAATCAAAATGGTCTATAAAAAAAGTGTGTGTCCGTGTCCGACTAAGGCTAATAGCGCGCGTGGCAGTTAGGAAGAGAGAAATTGTTCTCGAGGAAGGCATTTAGAGATTACACGCCAAAGTTTACCTTTTCTTGGTATAACATCGATGACTTGGATGTTTATCGTCACTTCTTCCTCTAACTCCTTTGTGAATCTATCTCTTAACTGATGGGATACATCATCACTATATTCTTCTCTCAACACAAGCTGTATAGTGAAACGGTGTCTTGCCTCTTGGACGATTCTGTATTCGCGCGCACGCTCAGAGATGGGCAGCCATGTATTTCTTATCAAGTTGAACAAGATGTGGGACCATGAATAGATTCTATCAAAGCTCTTCGGAAACTTGAATGACAATTCAACCCAATAGTCTAACACCGATTCTGCCAATAAAGCCTCCTCCTGCGCGCTCTATTCATGAAAGTAAAGTTTTTCCTGCACTGATAGTTAAGATGGGAGTTTGAGTCTTTTTTCGGCTTGTTTGAGCATGCTGATTACTGGGAGATGATAGGGACATTTTTCTTCGCATTCGCCGCATTCTGTGCAGCTGTTCACTCTTGGCCTCAGCTTTGGGTACTGCTCTCTCGTCCATTTCTTTATATTGTAAAACGTGTTGTAAAGGTTCCACTTCAGAATTGTCGGTATC
>DAOVQA010000101.1:0-4657 GCA_030628925.1 Candidatus Bathyarchaeota archaeon
ACAAAACGTGTGCTGGGTGGAATAGAGAGTGCAGTTAAAAATTGCCGAATAAAACGTGTTTGCCTTCAATCTTTAAACTTATTTCTGTCACCAGCCATATTTGTGGGGGGGAATCATGGTAAGGGAAATAAACAAAAGTTTCGTTGAGCAGTTACCTGAACGTATTCGTGTTTCTCTAGGTTCTGCTATTGTTCTTGGGCTTTTAAGGGGAAAACTTGATGCAATGCCTACAACTGCGTATTTATTGACTTATCGTAGAGGTCGGTGTACTGCGAACTGCGGTTTCTGTTCTCAAGCCAGAGGAAGCAATAGTAGAGCTGACATGCTTTCAAGGGTTTCGTGGCCTGTTTTTTCAACAAAACGTGTGCTGGGTGGAATAGAGAGTGCAGTTAAAGATTGCCGAATAAAACGTGTTTGCCTTCAAGCTTTGAACTATCCAGAGGTTTTTGCACATCTTTTGGCTCTTGTTAAGGCGATTTGTTCACGTGTCAAGGTTCCTATTTCAGTTTCGTGTCAACCCTTAAACCGTGAGAACATGCATCAGTTGGTGGAGGCTGGAGCTGAAAGGATAGGTATACCACTGGACGCGGCCACTGAGGAGCTCTTCGACAGGGTTAAGGGGCATTCTGTTGGAGGCCCGTACGTTTGGGAGAAACAGTTTAAACTTCTGAACGAAGCTGTAGAAGTTTTTGGAAAGGGTAAAGTCAGCACGCACTTAATTGTTGGATTGGGAGAAACTGAGAGGGAAATGGTTGAGACAATTCAAAAATGTGTAGAAATGAGAGTTCTTCCAGCGTTGTTTGCATTTACACCCATTCCGGGAACGGCTCTAGAAAAAAATGCTCAACCACCAGTTCCAACGTACAGACGGGTCCAACTCGTCAGATACTTGATTTTCCATGAAATTGCAAGATATGAAGATATGCGTTTCGACTTAAACCGCATTAGTGATTTTGGGGTTGATAAAGAAGTTTTGACGGGGATAATTCAGACGGGAGAACCATTCCTTACTTCTGGATGTCCAAACTGCAACCGCCCATATTACAACGAGAAGCCAAGTGGCCCAGTCTACAACTATCCCAGACCTTTAACAAAGATAGAAACGGCACAAATAATACAAGAACTTAAGATGTACTAAGGCAATTTGCGGCATTCTGTAGAAAATCTAAGCGGAGCACACACTTTCTTACTGCGTTATCATTGAAGTTCAGTAAGAATTTTTTCATAGAAATCTAACGATTCGGGGTTAATTAATGCGTCTCTGTTTGTGACTGGTCTACCGTTCAGTATGTTTACAACTGCGCTTTCAACTTTCTTCATGCTGAAAGTGTAAGGAACATCTGGCGTTTCAATGATTAAGGCTGGAACATGCCTAGGAGAAGCCTCTTCCCGCAAAGCTCTTCTAATCTTGCTTCTTAAACTCTCTGTTAACTGAAATCCCTTGGCAATCTTAACAAAAAGGATGATACGCTGATCACCCTTCCAATTCTGTCCTGTAGCTAAGCTGTCGGTAACTTCCTTGAACCTTTCCACAACATTATAAATCTCAGCCGGACCTATGCGTACTCCAGAAGGTTTCAAGGTAAAATCAGAACGCCCCAGAAACGTTATGCCTCCTGTATCGCCGTGAACTAGAATCCAATCGCCGTGCCGCCAAACACCCATATAGAAATTGAAGTAAGCATCTCTATACTTCTTACCATCAGGATCGTTCCAGAAATAGATAGGCATGGAAGGCGCAGGAGCCTCACAAACTAACTCCCCTTGCCTGTCAACCACAGCGTGCCCCTTAACATCATAAGCCTTCAACTTCATCCCCAAAGCCGGACCCTGCAACTCGCCAGCATAAACAGGTTGAATAGGCGAACCAGCAACAAAGCAACCGTTGATATCCGTACCCCCAGAAATCGAATTAAAATGTAAATCTGTCTTGATCTCCCGATAAACATACTTAAATCCCTCAGCTGAAAGAGCTGAACCAGTCTGACTTATCTCACGCAAAGAAGACAAATCATATGCCTTTCCCGGCTTAGCCCCAACACCTCTGAGATAATTAATATAGCTTGCACTGCAACCAAAAATGCTTATCTTAACATCCTCAACAAACTTCCATAAGGTCCCCCAGTTAGGATAAAGAGGATTTCCATCATGCAAGATTATGGTGGCTCCTACAGCCAAAGAGCTTAGCAACCAGTTCCACATCATCCAACTAGGAGTTGAAATATAGAAGATCTTGTCTTCACGCTTTAAATCAGTATGCAATATCAACTCTTTCAAGTGATTGATAAGTATCCCACTGGCTCCCTGAACCATACATTTTGGCTTACCTGTCGTCCCAGAAGAAAACATAATAAACACAGGGTGGCTCGAAGGCAACTGCTCAAACCGCATATCCACAGAGCCCTCTTGAGCCAAGAAGTCATTGTAAAACACAGAGTTAGGGATACGGCTAATATCAGGTTTCTCAGTCTCATATGGAACTACAACGATTTTTTCCAGCGATGGGACTCCCTTAGCTATTTTCTCAAGACGAGGCAAAACGTCAAAAACTTTCCCTTTGTAAGAATATCCACCAACGGTGAATAAGACTTTAGGTTCAATTTGACTGAGGCGGTCCACAACTGCTCCGGGACCCAGCTCAGTACCACAAGAAGACCAGATAGCCCCAACACTTGTAGCAGCAAGCATGGCAACAGCCGTTTCGACGATATTAGGCATGTAAGCAGCCACACGATCCTCAGAGACAACTCCTAACTCGCGCAACGACTTGGCCAAGCACGCCACGGAATTATATAGCTCCGCATACGTCATACTAGCCGATTTCGGAATCTCTCCTCTGAAAATAAAAGCTACATGCGCGTCTCTAAATCTCAGAAGATTCTCAGCAAAATTCAACCTTGCTCCAACAAACCACCTCGCCCCAGGAAATTTATCCAAATCATCAACTACCGCATTGTAGCCATGGGAAGCCCTCACCTCTCCGAAATCCCATATGCCCTGCCAAAACTCGGGTAGACTCTCAATTGACCATTTATACAATTGATCATAAGAGTCAAATTCAACACCATGTTTTTTGTTAATAAAGCTCATGAACCGAGTTATATTAGCCTGTTTCACTCGTTCTTCAGAAGGCACCCAAAGCGGTTTCCTCATCCCTATATACACCTTTTAGACTGGATTTAAAACGCTATTGTCAAAATAAGGTTTGTGATAGCCTTTATCTAACTATTTTTGAGGTCCTGCATAAGTTTAGGCTTTTGCCCTGTGACTTGTTCAACGATTTCCCAGAAGTCCTCTTCTGTTAAGCCTTTCCGCCTTTCCCTCAGCAGCTTTTTAATTTGGTAAAAGGTCATCAACATTTCGCCTTTGTCTAGGTTTTCATGCTGCCTCCTTATCTTTCTGGCAATCTCGTCCACTTGCCTTGGAGTTGCCTTAATTCCTCCTAGTGCCAAACGATTTTCAACTAGATACTTTCCTGTCTGTCTGCCCAAATAAAACATCGTTTCTCTTCCAATCATTTTCGGCAGAAAAGGTTCATATATAAGGGGATGAGCTAACATGCCGTGGACATACTTGTCCGACGCATGCGAAAATGCATCCTCACCCACTATTGGCTTGTGAAACGGTAGAGGCAACGCAAAGCTTTTCTCAGCCAATTGGCTTAGCCTATAGAGCTTCTTCACGTTTATGTCTGTTCGCACGTTGTAAAGCAGTTCTAAGGCTACAACAATCTCTTCTAAGGGTGCGAGGCCTGCTCTTTCGCCAAATCCAGCTATGCTTGTCTGTGGATAGGCTATGCCTTCCTCTACGGCTGCCAGAGTGTTTGCTGTAGCCAAGCCGAAGTCGTTATGACATCTTATGGAGAACGTGATTTTCTTGTTAGTTAGCTGTGAGAGCCCTTGTCTAATGTGGGAAATAAGGTAACGCATTGACAAGGGTCTTAGAAAGCCAACAGTGTCTGCAAGTACTAAACGGTTTGCTCCAGCTTCTATTGCTGCCTCCAGAATCTGCAAAATGTCCTGAAGAGGTGTTCTGGAAGCATCTTCCAAGATGAAGTTCACGGTTATACCGTGTTTCTTGGCGTATTCGATAGAATCCACAGTTTTTTCCAGAACCTGCTCCTTGGTTGTTTCTAGCATATACTGAAGATTTAGCTCGTTAAAGGATGTAAAGATCGAGATTTCCTGTATACCACATCCCAAGCAAGCGTCTACGTCGCTTCGAATTATACGTGCTGAAGCAGCAATGCTTGCCTGCTGAAAATTTTCATTTGAAATTCGTCTAACAGTAAGCTTATCCTCTTCAGAAAACCCGGGAAAACCAACGTTTATTATGGACACACCTATCTCATCCAATATCTTGGCAAGCTTAACCTTCTCAACGTAGGTAAGAAAAACCGTTGGAGCTTGTTCACCTTCTCTCAGGGTTTTATCCCAAATGAAAACTTTTTTAGGAAGTTTTGGAGGCAAGTTCTTTCTGAAACGATTATAATTTGTTATTAGTCCCTGAGCCTCAAGTTTCCTGAATATGGTTTTTCTCATTGAACGCACTTTCCAATGCAAAGATAAGTACATTCTGTTAATTTGTATTCAGCAATATAAAAATTGACGTGTTTTGGTCATTTCAAAACAGAAAATTAGAGTTTTAATGAGACAGA
>DAOVQA010000105.1:0-4544 GCA_030628925.1 Candidatus Bathyarchaeota archaeon
AAGCGAGCGAAATAAGTATGCATGCATTTAGAAATCCTTCTGCCATTTGGGAACTGGCAGAATAATGCGTGCAAATGAGTAATACTTTTGTTTTCACTAGATCGCAATAGGGGTCTAATGGGCTATCTTGGTTTAACAACCACGTCTTAAGTACACAAAAAAAGAGAGGATGATGTTGAAAATGTTTTCACTGCGCTGCCAGATTCTATTTTGATTTCCAAAGTCCGTGGATGCTGCAGTATTCTCTTGCCTTTATTTTCTCCGCTGTGGTTTCGAACTCTGTTTCTGGCTTGTCTCCTGGTTTTAAGAATTTTCTGCAGGTTTTGCCGTCGGCGACTATTTCTATCCATTCAATGTAATGCTTTTGTTCCATGGGATGCGGAACACTGCCAACCTTAACCTTCACTTTGTTCTCGATCTTTTCTATTACTGGAACATGTTTTTCCAAGCCAACGTCTTCGATTTTTTCTGTAAGTAGTTCCATTGGTTGACCGCAACAGACGAGTTGTCCTACTCCGGTGTGTATGACTTCGACGATGTTGCCGCAGATGTTACATTTGTAAATTTGCTCTAGTTCGGTCATTCGATTATCTCCGCAACTTCTTCTTTACCTTTTTCCAACTCTTCAACTTGTTCCTTATCTTCTTTTAGCAGTAAGGTTTGAAACTCTCCTACATGCGTTTTCTCTTCTTTAGCCACATCAAGCAGAATCTTTTTGATACCTTCGTTATCCGTCGCGGCTGCCAGCTGTTCATATAGGCTTATTGCGTCCAGTTCAGCTATCACTGCAACTCTTAGTATTTCACGGTCCAGATACTTCTTCGAAACTTTCTCTAACTGTATAGGTATTTGGGATAACATCTTCTCAAACCACCTTCTTGACTTCTACGTTCGCAACCATCTATTATTCTTTCTGTCAAGCATAAGAGTAAGTCTCAAACATGGCAGGACATATGTCAGCGCATACTCTGTAGTCGTTACATTTATCCTCCGGGAGCTCCGTGGAATGGAACGTTTTTCCAGAGAATGCCCCACCAATCTTCCTCTGTGATTGTTTCTCCTCTAACGAGAATTTCCAGAACTTCCTTCAAGAGTTGATGATGTCTTTTCTCATCCAGCAATATTGCATTCACGAGAAGCTTAACCTTCTTGTTTTCAATGTTTGGCATTTTCTTCTGGATTTTTCCAATCAGCTCTGCTTCCATGTGCATATGCTTTTCCACGAGTTCTATTTGCTTGTCGAGATTCTCTTGTGTGAGAGCAGGGGAAACATTTGTTAGCAGGCTAATGGCTGCACCATACATCTCCGCATGCTTTTCAGAATCCAAAGATATTCCTTTTAGAACTCCCTTGACAGCTGGATTTCTTATTTCCCCCAAGGCTTCACTCAGCGAATTTACAATCTCATTTTCAATATCAACCTGTTTCTTGAAAAAACCTACTAATTCATCCTTTGAAATCAAGTATTCACCTCCTTTTGGTTGTTTCACTATTCTCACGCTACACCCTCCTTAGACGTCGCTGGGGGCGTAAACACACGTACTGCAAGTTCTTTGTCGATCATAAACAGTCCATTACCTTCTTTTCCAACAAGTTTCAACTTAGAGATAATATCATTGTCGTTAGCTTCCTCTTCGATCTGTTCGGTAACAAACCATTGGAGAAAGATGTTCGTGGCATGATCCTTTTCCTTAACAGCAAGGTCAACGAGATCATTAATGCACTTTGTAATGAACCTCTCATGTTTCAGAGTTTTTTCAAACATATCTAAAGGCGATCCGAATTCTGCAGGTGGCTCTGCAACAGCCATGAGCTTTACCTGCCCGCCTTGGTCATTGACGTAGTCGTAGATTTTCATGGCATGCGTCGTCTCTTCCTGATACTGAACCATAAACCAATTGGCAAATCCCTTCATTCCAATGAAGGTGCTGTGGGCAGACATGGACAGGTACAGATTTGCTGAATAAAGCTCGTTGTTGATCTGCTTATTCAACGCCTTTACCATTCTCTTATTTAGCATATTGTCACCTCCTTTTCAGTTTGTTAAGTTATGTTCTTTATGTTTGTTCAAGATTTCATCAGCTAATCTGTCTAACGCCCCAAAATCTTGTTCTTTTGGAAACCCTTTTATGACAACGGGTTCAAGCAACTCAACCTTTAGGTTAGACAGCATCCGTGTGATTTGTTCCACCATCTTGCCACCCCAGCCATAAGACCCGATTATTGATGCAAACTTCAGTTTCGGCCTCATAGCATTTGCAAGATAAACCGCATAAACAACATTTGGATGTGGTCCAACTAAGACTGTGGGTGATCCTATCACAATTGTAGCGGCGTCCACTAATGCCATTGCTAATTTTCCAATATCTGTTTTGGCTAGATTGAATTGTTTCACGGTTATGCCTCTTTCAACTAAAGTAGCAACGAAGTATTCCACCATCTTCTTGGTGCTGCCGTGCATTGAAATGTAGGGCAATACAACGATGTTTTTAGGCGGGGCATAAACCCAATCTTTGTACGCTTCAAGTATGAACTCTGGCTTATCATATAGCGGACCGTGACTTGGCGCTATCACATCTATTTGTATATCTCTTATTTTCTCTAGATTCTTCTGAATTACCGTTTTAAACGGCATCATAATCTCCGCATAATACCTCTTAGCCGCCTCGTAAACTGTTGCTTCATCGGTTACGTACAAATCAGATGTTGCAAGATGAGAACCCAAGAAATCGCAGGTGAAGAGTATCTTATCTTCCCTTAAGTATGTGAGCATTGTTTCTGGCCAATGAACCCAAGGGGCATGGATAAACTCTAAGGTTTTATCCCCTAACGAAAGGAGTCCCCCGTCTTCTACAGTCATGATTTTGCTTGCAGGAATTAGGAGCAAGTCCATTAGCAGATTTTTGCATTTAGGAGTTGCAACAACCTTGGCATTTGGATACATCTTTAATATTTGAGGCAGTGCCCCTGAATGGTCTTGTTCCGCATGGTTTGCAACAACATAATCTATGTTTTTAACATCTAGCTGATTTAGGTTATCTATCAGCACACTTGCCATAGTTGGGTCAACAGTGTCTATCAGAGCCGTTTTTTCGCTACCCTTGACTAGATAAGCGTTATAACTTGTTCCATCAGGAAGCGGAATAAGTTCGTCAAAAAGTCGCCTATCCCAATCTACCGCTCCAACCCAGTAAATGTTTGCCTTTAATTCTCTCGGCTTCATTTCCTATTTTATTCCACCTTTTCAAACTGATCTTTCGTTACGCCACAAACCGGGCAGACCCAGTCATCTGGCAGTTCCTCAAACGGAGTTCCTGATGGTATTCCAGAGTCAGGATCACCCTTCTCTGGATCGTATATATACTCGCAAACAGTGCATCTGTATTTGGTCATTTTATCGCCTCCTTTCTGCCTCAGATTCTTTTGGATATTCTACGTTATTCATCTTTGTCACCCTTTTGCATGCTTTAGATTATAGCTTATTTTCACACCAGCCTGCTCGAAAAGTTTTCCAACAGGACAGTTTTCACGAGTTAGTTTAAAAATTCTCTGGATTCTGTCTTTTTTAGCATCACTTTTCACGGTTATGTTAAATTTTGCTGAGGCTACTGTGCCAGTTGCTTCAGATTTTAGGGCGCGAAGCTCAACTTCCAAATCTTTCAGCTGAATCCTCATCTTTTTTGCGGTTAATGAAAAAATAGTGGCAAAGCATCCAGCGAAGCTCATAACTCCAAGCTCTAGCGCAGTGGGCCCCATATCTGTGCCGAGTTCAGGTGGTAAATCCAAACAAACGCTGTGAGCTCTTCCGTTATCAACTGCCACTCTCAAATCCCGTATGAGTTTGGCTTTTGAAATTATAGAATTCAAACACTTCACCTCCTACTTTATTTATCGATTTTTTCCTTACGCACTTCATTTTTATTGTTCTTTGTTCTAATTTAAACACCATTCTACAACTTAAAACCTAGGGGACTAGTGCGAAGCTCTTTCTGCATAGGAACCAGTCTACGCACTCATAGCCTTCTTGAAGACGTTTTCCTGCTGCTTCCTGCGTTGCCTGTGGAGGAAATATAACGGGATCCTTGGTTTCCAGTTTGCTGGAGTAGCAACTTTATATTTATCTGCAGTCTGCAACGCATCCACCCATCTTAAAATCTCCTGCATGTTTTGCCCAGCCTACTCCAGACAAGTCCCTTTCCAAGAAAAGGTGTTAGCGCACGATTGCATCCTTAGTTTTTGTTCTTTCTGTACTGTTCAATCGCCTTTTGCAATGTCCTTTTAGCTAAACAAGCACAATGGATTTTCTGTTTTGGAATACGCCCGAGATGCTTCATTATATCTCCTTCATCAATTTTTTCCGCTTGTTCCAAAGTTTTTCCTTTTACCAGTTCCATCAGCGCAGAACCAGATGCAAAAGCCCCAGCACATCCTATTGCCTGAAACTTCGCATCCTTTATCACGTTAGACTCTATTTTCAGAAAAATCTCCATAGTGTCACCACACGGACCAGTATACGCAAAACGAACACTCGGATCTTTTATCTC
>DAOVQA010000062.1:0-6504 GCA_030628925.1 Candidatus Bathyarchaeota archaeon
ATAACATCAGCTTTTTTGCCAACTTCTAGGCTGCCCACTTCATCTGCTCTACCTATGGCATGAGCAGCATTAATCGTGGCCGCTGTTATAGCTTCAGCAGGTGCCAACTTCATAAAATGACAGGCAAAGGCGATAACCAACTGTTGATTCTCAATCCAACAGTTGGGGTTGAAGTCAGTGCCTAAAGCCACAGGAACACCAAAACTAATTGCTTTTCTAGCATCCACATGTCGTACACTCATTAAACTGAAGGCTGCAGCAGGAAGTAGAACGGCAATCACTCCCTTGTTCGCCATAGCTCTAATGCCTTTATCAGAAGAGAAAAGTAGGTGTTCAGCGGAAATAGCTTCCACGTCAGCCGCCAGTTCAGCACCACCCAACGTACTTATCTCATCAGCATGAACCTTGAGCTTTAAACCATAATTCTTACCTGCAACCAAAACACGTCTGGACTGCTCCAAACTAAAAACGCCCCTTTCACAGAAAACATCACAAAACTCTGCAAGTTTTTGTGCAGTCACCTGCGGAATCATCTCCTTAACAACCAAGTTAACATATCCCTGAACACAGTTCCGATATTCAGGCGGAACAGCATGGGCGCCCAAAAAAGTTGGAACAATGTCAACAGCGTGCAACTGATTTAAACGCTTAATAACCTTCAAAATTTTCAGCTCATCCTTCACTGTCAAACCATAACCGCTTTTAGCCTCGATAGTCGTCGTACCATGTTCCAACATAGTATCCAGAGTTTTAAACCCGAAATCCACAAGCCTCTCAACGCTAGTCCTACGAGTCTCCTTAACAGTCTTTAAGATCCCGCCACCAGCATCAAGAATCTTTAAGTAAGAAGCCCCTTCAACCCTCATCTGAAACTCATCTTCTCTGGAGCCAGCGAAAACAAGATGAGTGTGAGGGTCAACGAAACCAGGCATAACAATTTTTTCACTAGTACTTATCACATTTTCAGCCCTAAACCGCTTTCGTATTTCAGATGTTTTTCCAACAGCAACTATTCTGCCATCCTTAACTGCCAAGCAGCCCTTACGTATTATTTCGAGATTTTTCATCTGTTTACCAGTGCGCGGTCTTACGTTCTGACCCTGCAGCGTTATAAGCTCGTTGGCATTCACTATAAGTAGGTCTACCTTTTCTTTTTTAACACGCCTTCTAGTCTTTTTCCTAGTTGTAGCCATTTCTAAGCCACTTGATATTCCTCGCCTTCCTGCAATACCATAACCTTGATGTTTGACTCAGTTTCCACTTTCTTTTTGAACTCCTCTGGTTTTGTGTTCCAACGATGCATAGGTATCACAATTTGAGGGTTAATCGTTATTGCAGCTTCAGCAGCCTCTTGGTTATCCATGGTGTATGTGTCACCGCTTGGGAGCAAAGCCACATCTACATGTCCAAGCTGTCTCATTTCAGGAATAAAATCCGTGTCTCCAGCATGATAGATTGTCTTACCTTCAACTGTTATCAAGTAGCCAACTCCATAGCCTTTAGGATGATAAGGGGTTCCAGGAGACCTGAAACGCTTATAATTATAGGCTTCGACTGCCCTGATCCTTATGTTACTGAAAGTTGCTTCTTCTCCGGGCTTAAGCGTTTTTACGTTTCCACCAATTTTCGAAACACAGTCATCAGGAGCAATTATCACAGTGTCTGTCTTACGAACCTTCTTAATCTTAGCTGGATCGCAGTGGTCAGTATGTGAATGTGTCACCAGTATCAGGTCTGCTTTTTCAAAGGCTTCGCCATATTTTTCTAGGTCAACATAGATGATTTTTTCTTCAGCCTTAATTTGGAAAGCTGCATGAGCAAGCAACTTTACGGAAACAACCATCCTTTACACCGCTTGTCCTTATAGTCAATAGATGTATATTTATCTTAGACTATGAACTACTCCCCATATATCATAATCAGGGAACTTTGAATGCTGAGCTTAAGATTCTGAAAGGGTGAAATTACCTTGAATCAAAACGCCATAGAAAATGCTACAATCATCGAGCCCTTCAAAGAGAAACTGCCGTTTTCGAAACTGGAGTTCAGGTACTTCACTAAAGAACATTATGTGGTAAATATTCTTTGCAGAAAAGACGGATGGGAAATCAAGCTAACTTTAGAAGAATTGCCGAATCTTATGGAAAAAAGGTTTGAAGGCGGACTTTTTCAAGATTTTGTTGACGAACCACGCGTTTTTGCCGCTGAATTAGAAGGCAGGCAAGTAGGATGGATAGAACAGGGCTTTCACAAGTGGAACAGCAGAATGCGCATCTGGGAACTTTTGGTGAAAGAAGAATTTCGTCGTAAGGGAGTAGGCACGCTACTTGTGAATCACGCGGTTGAACTCTCAAAAGAGAGGGAGGCAAGAATGTTAGTTGTGGAAACACAGAGTTGTAATGTTCTAGCAATTAACTTCTATCGTGAAAATGGATTTGAACTAATTGGCTTTGATGCCGCTGCATACTCTAATCAAGACATGGAAAGAAAAGAAGTTAGGCTGGAGTTTGGACTGAAAATCAAATGATTCGCTGACATCTAACCATTATTCTCGTCCTTACCTTTTTCAATGACGTTTTGCACGGCTATTTCCAATATTCGGTTCTCAGTTAAGTTGTCAATTTTGAGATAGTACGCAGCTATGTCAATCAACGCCTTTAGCGGCGCCATACCACAGAATTCTGAGCTGATTACAGGCACGTTGTAACGGGCAGCTTCAACCCTAAGCAGTTCAAAAACACGATAAAGCGGAGTCTTCTCAAAATCAGTTATGCTCATGCCGATCTGTGTAATGTTTTTCTCTGGAATGAAAGCAGCCATAGCTTTAACATTTGAAAATCCACCTTTCTTTGCATGCAAAGCCTTTGCAATCCTCTTTGCAACCTTCAAGTCAGCAGTGCCCAAATTGACGTTAAAGCCAGCCATAACTTTACGGGCACCAGTTATCGTTACACCAGCCGTAGGATGAGGCTTGACCGGACCGAAATCTGGTTTACGTTCAGGTTTAACGATCATCTCAGCTAGTTGCTCATACTCCCCCTTACGAAGCCAGTCTAAATCACTCCGTTTAGAGCTCGTTGCTGCTTCACCATAAAGATAAATGGGCACATCACACCTTTCAGCTAGTGTTTCTGCGAACTTTCTTGCAAGCTCAACGCATTCGTCCATAGTAACGTTTTTTATGGGTATGAATGGAACAACGTCAACAGCGCCCATACGCGGATGCTGACCCTTATGTTTTTGCATATCAATCAGTTCCACAGCTTTGAACGCTGCGTTCAATGCAGCTTTAAGCACCGATTCCTTGGTGCCGACAATGGAAACAACAAGTCTATTGTAGTAGTCGTCAAAGGTGTAATCAAGCAGAAAAGCGTTTGGCGTGTCCCTGATTTCATTAAGTATTAGCTCAACGATCTTTGGGTCTGAAGTGCTAAAGTTAGGTACACACTCGACAATTTTCTTCAACTTAATTCTTCTTCCTCAATTACTTATATGGGGGTACGTAGTCAGAATTCCATTATAATCGAAGAATTTATGTGTTATTCACTGGAACCTATCAAACTAGAAAAGATAAAGGAGAATTAGCTAGGTGCCTTCGGAAATCGCGTTTGAAGTTCCCACGTGGAACGAAATATATGAAATGCTTTTAGATTTAGCAGAAAAAATCCGGAAAAACGGGTTTAAACCAGACGTAATTGTTGGTGTTTCAAGGGGGGGATGGCCTCCAGCTCGAGTGTTATCCGACTTGTTGAATACCCCGAATCTTGCGAATGTTAAAGCTGAATTTTACTTGGGAGTTGCGGAAACAAAAGGGGACCCCACATTGACACAACCTGTTTCTACAACTGTACTGGGTAAAAAAGTTCTTATTGTGGATGAAGTTGCTGACACTGGCAAAAGCTTGAAACTTGTAAAGGAACATATCATTAAAAAGGGTGCTGCTGAAGCACGAATAGTCACAGTTTACTACAAGCCTTGGAGCATTGTTATGCCGGACTATTACGAAAAGAAGACTAGCCGGTGGATAGTTTTTCCGTGGGAAACAAAGGAAACTATCCGAAAAATCCTGAAGAAATGTACACAGAAAGAGAAGCCGGTGGACGAAGAAACTGCAAAACTCGTAGAAGCTGGAGTATCTGCAGAACTTGTCAGAAGATTTTTGAAGGAAATTCTTGAGGAAGAAAAATGCTGAAAAACATTGAAGAATTCGGAAAACATGTGGTAATATCCGGGTTTCGAAATGTGAAAATCGAGAACATTGAAGAGTTTTTGAAGATAATTCGCAAAGAAAAACCGCCGGATGTTGAGATTCAATTCTTTGACGCAAAATCTGTAGCTACATCGCAACATCTGTATTTTGCAGCTCTAAATGCGTTAAAAGCTTTCGACAACAAAGAAAATATTTCGAAGAGTCTAGCAATGGAAACAATGCTTTACGCTTCTGCACAGCGTCAAATTCGAAAGGCAATGACGTCTCTTGGAATCAAACAGGCTTCATCAGAAATAGCGGTGTTAATAATTGGAGAAAAACCTGAAACAGCAATGTCGGCTTTATCAATGATCTCAAAGCGCATCAATGCGAAGCCTATCGACACGGTTCTCAAGTTATCAGAAGAAAAGACAGCAACTATCCGAGAGATCTTTGGAATTTCAGATACAGAAATGAGAGTAGTTATGAAAAAAGATGATTTGAACAAAGTCTTGGTAGACCTTGTTGTCGAACGAATGGCACTATTAGCAACTCAACGTTAGCCCAGTTTACAACATTTTTTCTTTAATTATGGACAGGATATAGCTAGGTTTAATCACAGATATTCCGGTTAATCCACCAATAATCTCAACCAACAAGATTTTATCAGGATTATCAAGGTTTACGTTCCTTTTAACGTTCGCCGCAGTAGCTTCGATGACTTCCCGGCTGGACATTTGTGTGAAACGCTTCTCAACTGTAACACGAAAGGTTTCGTTTTCACTTATTTTGCAGCTGAGTTCTGTGGCCGCTCGTTGAATTTCGCCTAGATCTGTACAGACAACCTTCTCGATTGGAATTATTCTAAGCGTATAACGAAATTCATAGGGACGTTCATGAAGGATTTCGCGAAGCCTTTCTATAACCCAAAGGGGATCGAGAGTTGTCTTTACCGCAACCAAACCTGAAACGCCTGTCTTGTCAACATTTGCGGCTGAATCCCCCATCTCCTCAAGCAAATACCGCAACTCGGAACAAGCGTCACCCTCGTTACCACGTGAAGTGGTAGCCAGAATGTTGAAGTCATCGAGCATGATTTCACCCTAATTATATTTCTTTTGGCAAACTGACATGGATCTTTTTGGTCAGTGCAGGTTAGTGGCTTTCTCATAGCTTATGGCTCTTAGCCGTCGCCTTACATCATCCCATGATGAATATCTCGTTACAAAGATTTATTCGTTTTTGATGATTTTGTAGCATTAGATTTAAATTTTGGCTCCAAGAAGTCTATTATTCGTTTTGACAGGAGGAAATAATATTGAGCGAAGTGCGTAAACCCGTAATTGTTGTTCATGGTGGTGCTGGAACTTGGCATCCTGAACGCATCCAATTAGGTTTAGAAGGTGTTAGAAAGGCTGCAAAAACTGGTTTTGAAGTGTTAGAGCATAGTGGAAGCGCGGTTGATAGCGTTATGGAGGCTGTTGCGGTTATGGAAGATGGCGGTGCGTTTAATGCAGGTTATGGTTCAAGCTTGAACATAGAAAAACACGTTGAAATGGAAGCCTCGATAATAGACGGAAAGACCCTGCAGGCTGGAGCTGTTGGGCTTCTAGAGAACATCAAAAATCCTATTCGTTTGGCAAGGATTGTCATGGAGAAGACAGGTCATGTGTTTGTTGTGGGCGAAGGAGCGGAAAAACTCGCTGACATGTTCAAGCTTGAGAGAAGAGAGCCTACTACTGAGCTTAGGCTAAAATACTATGAAAAACAGAGAAAAGCCTTACTTAAAGGAAAACTTCAGTTGCCAAAGCTGGCTAACCTAGTTAGAAATCATCCCGAACTGTTCACACTTGAAACTGTGGGAGCAGTTGCTCTAGATAAGGAAGGGAATGTTGCAGCGGCAACATCCACTGGAGGCTTTCCATTGAAGCTGCCTGGAAGGATTGGAGATTCACCGATAATTGGATGCGGCACATACGCTGACAATCAAGCTGGAGCCTGCTCAGCCACTGGTGTTGGCGAAATAGCGATAAGGCTTGTGTTGGCGAAAACTGTTTGCAATTTTATGGAAAGTGGAAAAACAGCGCAGGATGCTGTTGAACGGGCAATAGACATTGTCAATCGCAGGATAACTGACACATATAATTCTATGGGGTTAATAGCTGTTGACGTTCGCGGCAGAGTTGGAGCAGCGCATAACTCACCAAACATGTGCTGGGCGTTCATTACGCCAGAAACCCAAGAGCCTGTAGCTTCTTTATCAGCAAAACTCTTGAAATAACATTTAATAGCACGGCAAATATGAGGCATTATTC
>DAOVQA010000103.1:0-4584 GCA_030628925.1 Candidatus Bathyarchaeota archaeon
GCGCGGAACCTGACAAGGTTTGGTACTGCACTAGTTGTGGTGCGAGAAATCCAATCAACGTGACTATTTGCGTGAAGTGTGGAAAGAAGCGGCAGCTAAAAGCATAGTATATAGCGTGCGCACAAAGTTGTTAAACGCAAAATGTACAGAGTTGTTGCCGAACTAAAGGAGCCAAACAGATTTTGAAAGGTATAATAAGATGAGTACGAAATTTATTAAGAAAGGTGTGCACACACTTTGTGCGTGATATTTGGTAAAGTAACATTTTATCTCATGATTCCATTGTGCATTGCTTCACTGCTGATTGGTGTTGTCAGTGCGAACAACACAGATGTTTCGCTTTCGGTTTCTCTCAACATATCGCGCGCGCGAAACCTAGAAGTAACGTTTTCATTTCCTTTCCCCTCTTCATTGAATCTGCGTGAAGAAGTTAATAAGAAATTGGGTTACTTTTTCACCGAAGTCGGTTATCAAATACTGCTTCTGCTTTGGATTTTTCCGGATGTTTTTGTGTGTAGCCAAGCCATGCATCTCCAGCTCCATCATTCTAGATCTGAATGTGCCATCGGCAATGTGCTTTCCAAGTTTCTCTCTCAAGAACTTCTTCGCTTGCCCCCATCTTCCTTTGTTCATATACAAAAGGCATAAGCAGTCTATTGCATGATCCTTCTCTAGGCAAGACTTTATTGCCGAAAGTTTTTCATCGGTTAATATCTGAGTTATTTTTTCCTCTATTGCCTTTTTCTTCTTTTCTTCTTTCTTTTTAATCTCCTTATTTTCTTTCAACATTTCCTTTCTCCTCTCAAATATCTGGTGTCGTGTATCTCAAATCTGAATTCACAATATGTACTACATATCTACATCACATATAAAGTTTTTGCCTCAACCCATTGCTGCGTATGTTTGTTCTAATTTATAATCGCGCGCGCTTTTGATGCGGCGGTTGGATCGCACTCATTTACTGGTAAAAAGCATATGTAACGTACTTCAAACAATCCGAATAATCCAACCATCACTCAATCCAAAAATGCGTAACAAATGAAATATTAAAGAAACACGATGGTTACAAGTTGTAACGTATAAAAAGATGGTTGCACGGATGGGCACTTTCACACGTATCTGCCGATATATTTCAAGAAATTGGCCGCTTTTTCTAGTCAGTGTAAGTTGCATACTTGTTAGCACAATTGTAAGTGTACAGGTTCCTCTTTTGATCAGAGCAGCCATCGACAACGTTATCACTCCACTTGCTGAGAACAGATTAGAAATTGAATTAGGCAAGAGCACACTTTTTATTTTAATACTGGAAATTATAGGTCTCACAGCCGTAGTTGGCTTGTTTTCTTTCATTCAGCGCTATGCAAACACTTACTTCTCCCAGAAAGTGGTCTATGATATCAGAAATGATGCATTTGCTTCTCTGCAAAACCAAAGTTTCGCGTTTTACGACAAAACTCACACAGGGCAGCTTTTGTCAAAAGTAACAACTGACATGGATAGAATACGTAGGTTTTTAGGTTTTCAACTAACTTTTCTCATAAGCTCCATTATCCTCCTCATTGTAATCTTGTACACTATGTTTTCCATCAACACCATGCTCACTCTCTTCATTTTGCCAATAATGCCCTGCATATTCGCTACCTTCTACTCGTTTGGAAAAAAGATACGGCCACTCTTTACTCAAATGCGTGAACAATATGGCAGCTTAACTTCTGTCTTACATGAAGCCATCACAGGAATCAGAGTTGTAAAAGCGTTTGCACAGGAAGACTTTGAAAGAAAAAAGTTCGCGTCTAAGAATGACAAGTACTTTCAAACAACATTAGCCTCAGCTAAAATTAGAGCACTTTACATACCTCTCGTAGGTTTTCTCATCGGATTAGGCACAATCATAATCTTTTGGTATGGAGGATTCGAAGTAATCACTGGAACATTGACTATTGGAGCATTAGTTGCGTTTAACGCGTACCTTGCGATGCTGGTTATGCCAATGCGTTTCTTCGGTATGTTCATCTCCGGTTACCACCGAACAATGGCTGCTGGCAACAGAATCTTTGAAGTTATAGATGCTGAAACAGAGATAAAAGAGAAGCCGGACGCCTTGACGCTGCCAAAATTAAAGGGACACGTAAAATTTGAAAACGTATCTTTCAGCTACAGAAAAGGCAGACCTATATTAAAGAACGTAACCTTTGAAGCAAAGCCTGGAGAAACCTTAGCCCTTTTGGGAGCAACAGGTTCTGGAAAAAGCACCATTATCCGTCTTATCCCACGCTTTTATGATGCGTCCTCAGGAAAAATTATAGTTAACGACTATGATGTTAGAGATGTTAAGCTCCAATCTCTTCGAAAACAAATAGGCATAGTCGCACAGGAAACATTTCTCTTCTCCATGACAATAAAGGAGAACATAGCCTATGGCAAACCAGAAGCTAAAATGGACGAAATAGTTGCGGCAGCAAAGGCTGCAAGAGCTCACGAGTTCATTTCCACATTGCCCAAAGGCTATGATTCAAGGGTTGGGGAGAGAGGAGTAACCCTTTCAGGTGGTCAAAGACAAAGAATAGCCATAGCTAGAGCCTTGCTGATGAACCCGAGAATACTCATTTTAGACGATTCAACTTCAAGCGTTGATGTAGAAACTGAGTATGAGATTCAGCATGCTTTACGGGCAGTGCTTAAGAACAGGACTGCCTTTGTGATTACCCAGCGAGTTTCAACAATCAGAAACGCAGATAAAATTATTGTCCTCGAAAAAGGAGAGATCGTGGAAGAAGGTACTCATGAAACTCTTATGGCAAAGAAGGGCGCCTATTATCAGATTTATCAGACTCTGTATGAAACACAGAAACCAAATGTTGAAGCCGTATCTGAGCATACATCCTCAAAACAGGAGGAAACTGAGCAATGACCGGATATCATGTTGGACATGGACCTGGACATGGGTATAGACTTGGTTTGGATCGCGAAGAAAAAAGGGACAGAAGAAAAATTTCAGATAGAGCACTTATAACGAGGCTACTTAAGTACTTACTGAAATACAAACTGAGATTCACAATCACAATGGCTGCAGTGGTTACTGTTTCTTTAGCTGGACTTTTGCCTCCTTATCTGCTGGGGGTTGCCGTTGACAACTACATTGCAAACGGCGACCTCACCGGACTAACGTTCATATCTGTAATCCTAGTCGGCGTTTGTCTCGTCAACTGGATCGCTAACTATCAGCGGATATATCAGATGTCTTGGATGGGACAGAACATGGTGAACGAATTGAGGAAACAGTTGTTTTCGCATCTTCAAGAGCTTTCATTCAGTTTCTACGACCGATCTGAAGTTGGTGAAATAATCTCACGGGTTACTAATGACACAGATACTTTGAGCCAAGTATTTGTCCAAGGAGTTATTACTTTGATCAGCGATGTTTTGACTCTTGTAGGCATCATAGCGATAATGCTTTTCCTGAGCGTACCTCTGACTTTGGCCGCACTTTCAGTTATACCCCCCCTTATATTACTGATGTTTATCTTCCAATCTAGGCTTAGAAAGGCTTACAGGGCAACACGTAAGAAAATAGCAGTGGTCACAAGCAGACTTGAAGAAAGCGTTTCAGGCGTGAGAGAAATTCAATCTTTTACAAGAGAACAAGACACCATGAAAGATTTTAGACAAGCAAATGTGGAAAACCTGCAAGCTAACGTTCAAGCCGGCAAACTCTTTGCTCTTTTAATGCCGACTGTACAAATAGTTGGAACTATCGGAACATGTGTTGTCCTCTGGTTCAGCGGAATGTTGATTATAAGCGGAGGAATAACACTGGGAATAGTTATAGCGATCCTCCTTTATGTGAACCAGTTTTTCAGACCATTAGTGAATGTGACAACGTTCTACAACACTATCCAGTCAGCCATGTCAGCAGCGGAAAGAATATTCGTCACTCTTGACACAAAACCTGAAATCGCAGATGACCCAGATGCCATCGAGATTTCACATGTAAAAGGAGAAATCATCTTTAACAATGTAACTTTCAGCTACAAGCTAGATCGCCCGGTATTAGAAACTATAAGTATCCACGTTAAACCTGGAAAAACGTTAGCTATTGTTGGCCCGACAGGAGCTGGAAAGAGCACCATTGTGAAGCTTCTCAGCCGATTCTATGAACCACAGAAAGGAACCATAACAGTTGATAGCTATGACATTCAAAAAGTAACTTTGAACTCTCTTCATAAACAGATGGGAGTTGTCTTGCAGGAGCCTTTCCTCTTTTCTGGAACGATTATGGAAAACATAAAATATGGGAAATTCGACGCATCCGATGACGAGGTTGAACAGGTTGCAAACATCGTCGGAATCCACGAATTCATAAACAATCTTCAACGAGGATACGAGACTGATGTTGGTGAAAGAGGAGTGAGACTCTCTGTTGGACAAAGGCAACTATTGTCTTTTGCAAGAGCCCTTCTAAGTAATCCTCCAATCTTAATTCTAGATGAGGCAACATCAAGCGTTGATCCATACACTGAACTAAAAATGAAGAAGGCACTCGCGGTTCTCCTGAAAAACAGAACATCACTCGTCATTGCCCAC